>JAYUOR010000567.1:0-3040 GCA_043760765.1 Planctomycetota bacterium
GAAGTCGATTGAGATGCGCGAGATCATGGGTGACTTCGAGCCTGCGCTCGCGCTGGCCAAGACACGCCTGGCGGGCATGGACAGCGCACACCCCGAGCGCGCGAGTGCTCTGGATGCCATCCAACGGCTCGAGCAGTTGATCGCGGATCAGTGATCCCATGGGCGAGAACATTCCCGAGACGACTCAACTGCTGGAGCGCTGGAATGGCGGCGACGAAAAAGCGCTCGCGAAGCTGTTGGAACTGCACTTGCCCTGGATCCAGGCACACGTCAGCAAGCGTCTCGGCGGCGTGGTGCGCGCGAAGGAAGAAAGCAGCGACGTCGTGCAGGACGCGTTGGTCGAGTTCCTGCGTTACGGTCCGCGCTTCAAGGTCTCCAGCGAAGCGCATCTGCGTTTCCTGCTCGGCCGCATCGCCGAAAACGTGTTGCGCGATCGCCACGATTTTTTCACGCGTCGCCGGCGTCAGGCCTCGCGCGATCGTCAGTTGCCCGAGGAAACTGTCCTTGAACTCGACGCGGGCTCGCGCGATTCACAGCGGCCCGACAAGGCGCTGGAGAAGAAGCAGTGGCAAGCCTGGGTGCGGCTCGCGCTCGAGTTGATGGAGCCCGAGGACCGCGAGCTGATCGTGCTGCGTCAATGGGACGAACTCGAGTTTGCACAAATCGCCGAAAAGACCGGCACGAGCGCCGACGGCGCACGCATGCGCTTCCAACGCGCGCTGCCCAAACTCGCCGCGAAGATTCAGCAGTTGCAGCGCGGCGAGTTCGGCGAAATGACGCCGCCGAACGATTGATGTCGCAACGCCGCCAGGCTCGAACCGGGCAAGTTCCCATCTCGCCAACCGCGAGAGGCAAGCCTTTCCTGATCGAGCCCGGCCGCGTTACGGCATCGCTCAGTAGTTCTTCGAGAACAGGACGCGTTGCGTGCTCGGGCGGCCCGTCTTGACGCACACGCCTGCTTTCGGATCCGGACCTTCGCCGGCCAGCGGAATGCAGCGAATCGTCGCCTTGGTGGCGGCTTTGATCTCGGCTTCGGTCTCGCCCGTGCCGTCCCAGTGTGCCCACACGAACTTGGAATTGTTCTCGCCGGCGAAGACGTCGGCGAAGTCCTTCCAGTTGTCGATCGAGACCGTGTTGGCCTTGCGCAGATCGAGCGCGCGCTGGAAAAGGAACTTCTGGAATTCGTCGAGCAATCGCCCGATTTCCGCTCCCAGGCCGTCGAGCTTCAAGGTCAACTTCTGCGCCTTTCCGTTCGCATCGAGCGCTGAAATTCGCATCTTCGCCATGACCACGTTCTGGTCGATGTCGCGCGGGCCGATCTCGAGGCGAATCGGCACGCCCTTGCGCTCCCACTCGTAGTACTTCGCGCCCGGCTTCAGCGCTTCGCGGTCGTCGACTTTGACGCTCAAGCCATCGTCGCGCAGATCGGTCGCGACTTTGTTCGCCACGGCCATCACGCGCACTTTTTCTTCGTCGGTCTTGTAGATCGGAACGATCGCGACGTGGATCGGCGCGAGCTTCGGCGGCAGCACGAGTCCGCCGTCGTCGGAGTGCGTCATGATCAAGGCGCCGATCAGGCGCGTCGAGACGCCCCACGAAGTCTGCCAGACATGCTCGCGCACGCCGGCCTGGTTCTGGAACGTGATGTCGAAGGCCTTGCCGAAATTCTGGCCGAGATCGTGGCTGGTTCCGGCTTGCAGTGCGCGGCCGTCCTGCATCATGGCTTCGATGCAAAACGTCTCCAGCGCGCCGGCGAAACGCTCGCTTTGCGTCTTCACGCCGCGGATCACCGGCATCGCCATGACTTCCTGTGCGAAGTCGCGATACACGTCGAGCATGCGCAGCACTTCCTCGCGCGCCTCGGCGTGGGTCGCGTGGGCGGTGTGGCCTTCCTGCCAGAGGAACTCGCTCGTGCGCAAGAACATGCGCGTGCGCAATTCCCAGCGCATGATGTTGGCCCACTGATTGATGAGCAGCGGCAGATCGCGCCACGAGTCGATCCACTTCGCGAAGAAGTGCCCGATGATCGTTTCCGACGTCGGCCGGATCACGTACGGCTCTTCGAGCTCGTTCTTGACCACCAGCTTGCCGTCGACCGCGCGCAGACCCGTGTGCGTGACCACGCCGACTTCCATGGCGAAGCCTTCGACGTGTTGCGCTTCCTTGGCCAGGAACGAAAGTGGAATCAGCAGCGGGAAGTACGCGTTCTGGTGGCCGGTCGCCTTGAAGCGCCGATCGAGATCCGCTTGCATCTTCTCCCAGACCGCGTAGCCGTGCGGGCGGATGACCATGCAGCCCTTGACGACCAACGCCGCTTCGGCGAGTTCGGCCGCGGCGATGACGTCTTGGAACCACTGCGCGTAGTCTTTGACCCTGGGAGTGATCGTTTCTTGTGCCATGCTGGGCTCTCTTTTTCGCTCTGGCGCGCCATGGGCGCGCACTCTTGGGGCGGAGAGCCTACGGGAGCCGACGGCGAACTGGCCAGCTTCCCCAACTCTTCCGTGTCCGGTAGACTCAGGCGCCGACCCTTCGAACCCTGATCATTCGACCATGACGACTACAGCACCCCGTATCACGCCCGACATGACCATGGAGCAGATCCTGGAGGTCGCGCCGGCCGCCCAGCGCGCTCTTTTCCAGCGCTACCACGTCGGTGGCTGTTCATCCTGCGGCTTTCAGCCCACGGACACCCTGGCCCAGGTCTGCAAGGAGCGGAACATCCTCGATATCAACGAGGTGATCGACACCATCCAACGCGCCCAGGATCTCGACACGAAGGTCGAGGTCGAACCCAGCACGGTCAAGGGCTGGCTCGACGCCGGCGAGGACTTCTCCTTCATTGATGTGCGCACGCCCGCGGAACTGGAGATCGCCCGAATCGCCCAGGCCGAGCCCTTGGATTTCGCCGACCCGGGCAAGTACATGGGCCTGCCCAAGGACCGCCGGATCGTTTTTTCCTGCCGTTCCGGCGTGCGCAGCCTGGACGTCGCCAGCTACTTCATCGGGCATGGCTTCACGCGCGTGCATTCGATGCGCGGCG
>JAYUOR010000568.1:0-3026 GCA_043760765.1 Planctomycetota bacterium
CCGAACATCTCGAACATCGTCGCTTGCTTGTCGCGCTTGTGCCCCTTGAGCGTCTCGAGGATCGCCTTTGTCGATAGTCGCTCGTGAACGAATAGCGGCAGCGTCGGCACGTCGAACGACAGTCGTTCCGCTTTGCCCGCCCAATTCAGGAAGGGGCGGCCGAGCGCCTTCAGGCGCGCGACCGCATCTGTCAGCCCCCCGACCGTCTCGTGAACGATCCCGTCCTGCGACTTGAACTCGCGCGCCTTCTCGAATTTGTGGGGCTCGGGCAGCGCAGCCGCGTCTTCGATCGCTTTCAGTAGCCACTCGCCCAGTTCGCGCGCCGCATTCTGCCCATCCCAGGCCAGCTCGGGGGCGAGCGATGAGTCGTAGCGGTACTTTGCCAGCGGCTTACGCTTCTTGAACTGTGCCTGCGTGCCGACATCCGGCCGGAGCAGACTTTCAGACTCAGGGTGCGTGTAGGCCTTGGCCTCCGCATCCGGCGAGACGGCCTTCTTCGATTTACGCGGCTGAGAACGGGCCAAGAAAACTCCTCGTGGGGCTGACGCGGACGGGATGCCCGCGAGTGCGGGACTGAGTATTCACGGAGCGCGGCAGGACCACAAGCGCGCACCGGTTAAGTGACGTCAACCGATCAGCGCGCGACCGCCGGCTCGCTGCCGTAGCCGGTGCGCGGCTTCGATTTCAACAGCATGCCCTGGATATTGTTGTCGTCGCGCCACACGTCGCCCGCCAGGATCGAAGTGAATTCGCGCACCAATCGATCCTCGCTGCCAGAAGCGAAGAACACGTTGCGCACCCATTCGGGGCGATAGAAGCGTTCGATCAAACGGTCGAAGGTCGTGTAGGCCTTTTCACAGCGCTGCCAATATTGATCCAGCTCGAGCGCGCGGCCGCCGCGCAAGGCATCGGAGACTTCGCGAGCGAGCAACTGCGCCGAAAGCACGGCGATCGTGACTCCCGACGAAAAAATCGGATCGAGGAACGCGCGCGCATCGCCCACTGAAGCCGCGCGCGCCGTCGAAGGCTGCAGGTTGTAGTAGCTGTAATTCGCGATGCGGCGGAAGGGCGCGATGCGCTCGGCGCCGGCGAAAAACTTCGTCAGATACTCCGAGTCTTCGATGCACTCGGTGAGCGTGCCTTCCGCCGTCGTGCCCGCCTGCGGTTTCTGTTCGACCAGCCCGACGGAGACGCGCGCTCCCGTGAGCGGGATCAGCCAGACCCAGCCTTTGTCACAGAGAAAAATCACGATGTCGCCCTGACCGACGTCGGCGCGGGCGGTTTCGCTCGTGACTTTGCCAAAGGTCGAAAAACTTGCGCAGCGGCCGAAGCGCTCGAGTTGTTGCACGCTGCGATTGCGACGGCCGATCAGCGCCTGCTGGCCCGAGGCGTCGATGAAAAACTTCGCGCGGCAGGTGCCGAAGTCGCCGGACAGTTCGACCCCGTCCGCAGTCTCCTTCCAAGCATCGACCGCAGTCGAGTAGCGCATTTCCGCGCCCAGCTCCTCGGCGCGCTTGGCGATCGCGTGATCGAAGTGCTGACGCTCGACTTGATAGGCGTAAGGGAAACTGCCTTCGAGAGCGTGCGCGAAGTTGATGCGCAGACTGTGGGAAGAGCCCTCGTGGAGGAACAGCGCGCCCGGCTTGCGCAGCGCGAACGGTTCGTTCGACAGATCCACGCCAAGCTCGAGCAACGCTGGAATACTCATCGGCAACAGCGACTCGCCGATATGGAAGCGCGGGAAGACGTCCTTTTCGAACACGACCACGCGCTGGCCCGCCTGGCGCAGGAAACCGGCGACGCTCGATCCGCCCGGACCCGCGCCGATGACCGCGACGTCGGTTTCGATCGTTGAAGTGCTCACGCGGACTCCCAGCGCTTGAAGATCAGCGAGGTGTTCACGCCGCCGAAGGCGAAGTTGTTGCTCATGACGTATTGCATGTCCAGGCTGCGGCAATCGCCGCGCACATAGTCGAGCGCGCCGCAGCGCGGATCGACGTCTTCGAGGTTCAAAGTCGGCGCGACCCAGCCTTCGTTCATCATTCGAATCGTGATCCAGGCTTCGAGCGCGCCACACGCGCCCAGCGTGTGGCCCATCGCGCCTTTGAGCGTACTGAACGGCATGCGTTTGCCGAAAACGCGCGCGGTCGCCTGGCTCTCGGCGATGTCGCCTTGTTCAGTGCCGGTGCCGTGGGCATTGACGTAGTCGATGCTCGTCGGCTCGAGAGCGGCATCGCGCAGCGCGCCACGCATGACTTTCTCCATGCCGTCGACACCGGGATGGGTCATGTGCTCGCCGTCGCAGTTGGTCGCGAAGCCGACGAGTTCCGCGTGGATCGGCGCGGAGCGTTCCTGCGCGTGCTCCAGCGCTTCGAGCACGAGCGTGCCAGCACCTTCGGACACGACCAGTCCATCGCGGGCCGAGTCGAAAGGCCGCGGGGTTCGCGTCGGCGTCTCGTTCTTCGTCGACGTCGCGAACATGATGTCGAAGACCGCGGCGTTGACCACGTGCAGTTCCTCGGCGCCGCCGGTGACCATGCAGTCCTGCACGCCGCTTTGGATCGCTTCGAAGCCGTAGCCGATGCCCTGGCTCCCGGAAGTGCAGGCGCTGCAGGTCGGCATGATGCGGCCGCGAATCTCGAAGAACTGCCCGAGATTTGCCGCGACCGTGTGGCTCATCAATTGGATGTAGTCGTTGGGCGAGATGCCTTTGAGCGAGCGCTCCTGCATGATGTTGCGCGCGTAGACCTCGATCGCCGGCGGACTGCCCGAGGTCGAGCCGTAGGAGACGCCCGTCGAGCCGTCGTGCAGCGCGGGATGATCGAAGAGTCGCGCGTCGCGCAGCGCGAGTTCGCTCGCGCGCGCGGAAAGCTGCGCCACGCGGCCCATGCCGCGAATTTTCTTGCGCGGATATTCAGGCGGCAAAACGACGGATAGGAAGTCCAAGCCCCTGATCATGCCGTCACGGTAGCACTCCGGAGGGGGATGGGGGCCGCGGAGCGGCCGTTTTCGGCAGGTTTGGTGGG
>JAYUOR010000569.1:0-7826 GCA_043760765.1 Planctomycetota bacterium
CGCTCGCGCACGATCCATGTCGACGACACTGATCGGAAAACCGGAGTGCAGCGAGATCACGTTGCACACGTCGACCGCGCAATTGATGCTGCCAAGGCCGGCCTCGGCGGCGATCTTGCGCAGGTACTCGCTGGCGGGTTTGCCACGTCCGGTCGGCTTGTAGCCGCCTTGGCGCAGCATGTCTCGCACGGCGGCGCGCAACTCGTCGCTCGAATCCACTGCAGCTGGCGCGTCCGCTGCGAACAGCGCTTTCAGCCACTCCGGCGTCTGGCTCGAGCCTAAGCCGCCTGGAAAAACGGTCTGCAACGCGCGCGCGACGAGCAACGGATGGGGTTCGACTCGGATCATGGCGGAAGAGTCTGACGTCAACTTGCGCCGGCGGCGTTTCGAGCCCAAGCTCTGGGCCACGAATTCGCCACGGATCACGCAATTCCGGCCCTGCCGGCTCCCCACCATGAATACGCCCCAACTCATCGCTGCCCTTTCGCTGCCCCTGCTCGCTTCATGCTCGGGCTTCTTCACCAAGGAAGTACCCAAGTCTGAAACGGCCGCGGCCATGTCGTTGCACAGCCTAAAGGTCGACAGCCTCGACGCGGGTCCGGTCGACCTCGCGAAGTACAAGGGCGAGGTCGTGCTGGTCGTCAACGTCGCCAGCGAATGCGGCTTCACACCGCAGTACAAGGGTCTCGAGGCCCTGGAGCAGGAGTTGTCCGCCAAGGGCTTCCAAGTCCTGGGGTTCCCGAGCAACGAGTTCGGCGGCCAAGAACCCGGTGAAGCGGCCGAAATCCGCAAGTTCTGCACGGAAAAGTACTCCGTCAGCTTCCCGATGTTCGCGAAGTCCGTGGCCAAACCTGGGCCGACCCAGTCGCCGATCTTTGCGTTCCTGAGCGGCGCCACGGGCAAGGCTCCAGGTTGGAATTTCTGCAAGTACCTCGTGGGCAAGGACGGCAAGGCGATCGCCTTCTTCGACAGCAAAGTGAAGCCCGACGATGCGGGCTTGCGGGCCGAGATCGAGAAGGCCCTGGCCGCGCCGCGCTGAACAGGCCAAGTTTCCGCAGGCGAGAGAGTCCGCGGAAGCTCGATTCAAGCGCTCGGACGGGGGTACCCACGGAGCTGTCATGCCCTTGTTGAGATCGAACGGACTTTCCCACTCTCATGGAGCGGGCTCGTCCGCTAGGATCCCCGTGCCTCCGATGAGGCGAGAGCCTCCTTGGCCAGAGCCCGATGTCAGGCCGTGTCCAGGGAAGCTCCTCAGCTCGCAAGCATCTTGGACCCTCGCCCGAAGACATCGACTTGAACAGCACCGCACAGACCGCCGCTCCTCGTCCGATCGATTGGGTCAACCTGCTGTTCCTGTCCGCGGCCCACTTGTTGGGCCTCGCAGGGATCGCCTGGATGATCTTTGGACAGTTCTCCTGGCCAACCGCAATCCTCGCGGTCGTCTACTTCGCCTTCTGCGGACTGGGCATCACCGGTGGATACCACCGGCTGTTCAGCCACCCGACCTACAAGGCCAACTGGGCGCTCAAACTCTTCTATCTGGTCTTCGGCGCCGCGTCGGTGCAGAACTCCGCGCTGAAGTGGTCCGCCGATCACCGGTTGCATCACCGCAAGGTCGATCAGGAAGAGGACCCGTACAACATTCGCCGCGGCTTCTGGTGGGCCCACATGGGTTGGGTCCTGCGCAAGGCCAAGGCCACCGACTTCCGGCATGTCCCTGACCTGATGGCCGACCGACTCGTGCAGTGGCAGCACCGTTGGTACATGCCGCTGGCCCTCGTTTTCGGAGCACTACTTCCGCTCGGCCTCGGTTTCCTGTGGGGCGATCCGATCGGCGGCCTACTGGTCGCTGGTTTTCTGCGCCTGGTAGTTCAGTACCACGCCACCTTCGCGGTCAACTCGGTCGCCCACTACATCGGTGCGCAACCCTACACCGACGAGAACAGCGCACGCGACCACTTCGTAACTGCGGTGATCACGCTCGGCGAGGGCTACCACAACTTCCACCACCGTTTTCAGGGCGATTACCGCAACGGTGTGCGCTGGTTCCACCTCGATCCCACGAAGTGGTTCGTGTGGGGATTGTCGAAAGTCGGCGTGACCTGGGATCTGCGCAGGACGCCGAAAGAGCGCATTCAGCAGGCGCTGACGATCATGCGCGAGAAGCGCGCGGCGGCGTAGTCGATCGCGCCGCACGCGTCCGGCGCGCGCAGCGGCCCGTACGAAATGCAAGGAGCCCCTTCCGACTCACATCGGAAGGGGCTCCTCGCGTTGGATCGAATCGTCTAGCGCTTAGTAGCCGCCGCGTCCGCCGCTGTAGCCGCCGCCGCCGCCGCCGCCGTAGCCGCCGCGATCGCCACCACGGTCACGGCCACCGCCGCCACCGCCGTAGCCACCACCGCCGCCACCGCTGCCGCCGCCGCCGTAGCCACCGCCGCCACCGCCGCGACCACCACCGCCGCCGCCGTAGCCACCGCCACCGCCGCCGCCGCCGCCAGCCGTGCGCTCTTGCGCTTCGTTCACGCGAATCGCGCGACCGTCGACTTGCTTGCCGTCGAGCTCAGTGATCGCCGCTTGCGCATCCGCATCGGTTCCCATTTGCACGAACGCAAAACCCTTCGGGCGTCCCGTCGCACGATCCGTGATGATCGCGACTTCCTTCACCGTCCGGCCGCCACCTTCGAAAGCAGCGCGCAGGCTCGCTTCGGTGGTTTGATATGACATGTTGCCGACGTACAGTCTCGTTCCCATTCTAGTTTCCTTCAGTTCAATCAGAGAGATAGGCCCAGTCGTTGCGCGATCCTTTCAGGACGTCCAAAAGGCGAGTTGCGAGCGATCTGCGGAGCCGAATCAGACCGAGATAGGGTAACGGCGACGACAGCTTTCGGATAGAGGCTGCTTGCTTCGTCTTCGGGCGGCCTCCGGCCGGCCCCTGCCCAGCGGGCCGAAACGAGGCTCTGCACCCCGCTGCTTAGGAAGTCCCATTCGCGACCCAGGGCGGCCCTGATAGTCTTCCGCGCCCGTGTCGACCAACCGAGTAGCCATCGTGGAGGCCGCGCTCGACGCGTGGCTGGCCAGTGCCCCCGCCCCCGCCCGCAGGCTTGGGCCCGACGAAACGCTGGCCGAAGGCCGCTCACTCACGGCCCGCGCGGCGCTCGAATTGTTCGAGGACCAGGTCGCGTCGCGGGCCCTCGACGTCGCTGCGCGCGAGCTCAAACGCAGCAACCGTTCCTTCTACACGATCAGCAGCGCCGGCCACGAGAACAACGCAGTGCTCGGCGCGCTGCTGCGCATCGACGATCCGTGCCTGCTGCACTATCGCTCCGGCGCGTTGATGCAGGCGCGTTCGCGACTCCTGCCCGGCGCCACGCCGGTGTGGGACACACTGCTTTCCCTGTGCGCGTCGAGCGAGGATCCGATCACCGGCGGACGTCACAAAGTCTGGGGCTCGCGGGCGATGTGGGTTCCGCCGCAAACTTCGACGATTGCATCTCACCTGCCGAAGGCGAGCGGCCTGGCGGCGAGCCTCGCTCTCGCGCGCAGGATCGGCGTGAAGAACGGGATGCCGGCGGATGCGATCGTGTGCTGCAGCTTCGGCGATGCGTCGGCGAATCACGCAACGGCGCTCGCCGGTTTCAACGCCGCACGCTATGCGAAGCGCAAGGGCGCGCCGACTCCGATCCTCTTCGTTTGCGAGGACAACGGCATCGGCATCTCGGTCGAGACGCCGCGCGACTGGATCCGCGACACGTATTCGAACCAGTCGCAACTCGCCTACTTCCGCGCCGCGGGCGAGATCGACGAGGTCTTCGAATCCGTGCGCGCGGCCATCGAGCATTGCCGCTCGCTGCGCACGCCGGTGTTCTTGCACATGGAAACCGTGCGGCTTTGGGGGCACGCCGGCAGCGATGTCGAGACGACCTACCACACGAGCGACGAGATCGCCGCGACCGAAGCGCGCGATCCTTTGCTACGCAACGCGAAGCGCCTGGTCGAGTGCGGAGTTGCCGACGGCGCGACGCTTGCGGCGATCGTGAAACACACGCGCGAACGCGTGCTCGCCGCCGCTGAGGAAGCCAGCAAACGACCGCATCTGGTGACGCGCGAGGAAGTCATGGCGCCGCTCGCGCCCTACGACGGGCCCGCGACACTGTTCGAGGCGCAAGGTGCACTTCCGGCGGACGAGCGTGGCGCATTCTGGGCCGGTGCGCTGCCGGAAGACGTGAAAACGCCGACCAAACGCAGCATGGCCGCGCACATCAACTCCGCGCTCGCGGATGAAATGTCCAAGCGGCCCGAGATGATCGTCTTCGGCGAGGACGTGGCCAAGAAGGGCGGCGTCTACGGCGTGACCATGGGGCTGCAGAAGCGCTTCGGTCTCGCGCGCGTTTTCGATTCGTTGCTCGACGAAACCTCGATCCTCGGCATGGCCCAGGGCGCGGCGCACATTGGCCTTTTGCCCGTGCCCGAGATCCAGTACCTCGCCTACATCCACAACGCGCTCGATCAGTTGCGCGGCGAAGCCTGTTCGCTTTCGTACTTCTCCAATCGGCAGTTCACCAACCCGATGGTCGTTCGAATCCAGGGGCTCGCGTACCAGAAGGGCTTCGGCGGGCACTTCCACAACGACAATTCGATCGGCGCACTGCGCGATATTCCTGGTCTCGCGCTCGCGGTCCCCTCGCGCGGTGACGACGCGGCGAGACTCCTGCGCGGCGCGATCGCGCTGGCCAAAACGAACGGCCGCGTGGTCTGCGTGCTCGAACCGATCGCGCTGTATCACGAGAAGGATCTGTACGAGGACGGCGACAACCTGTGGACCAGCGACTATCCGCTGCCGGGCAGCGCGCTCTTGCCCGGCGAAGTCGGCGTCTATCACGCGCAGCATCGCGATCTTCTGATCGTCAGCTACGCCAACGGCCTGCGCCTTTCGTTGCGCGCCGCACGCACTCTGGAACGCGAGCACGGGCTGAACGCGCGAGTGCTCGACCTGCGCTGGCTTGCGCCGCTTGATTTCGCGGCCGTGCGCGAGCACGCAGCTCAATGCCGCGGCGTGCTCGTCGTCGACGAGTGCCGAGCAAGCGGCGGCGGCGTTGCGGAGGCTTTGATCGCGGACCTCGCGGAACACGGCTATGCGCGCGGGCTGCGCAGCGTGCGCGCCGCCGATTCCTATGTGCCGTTGGGTTCCGCGACTGCGGCGGTGCTCGTGCAAGAAGCGCAGATCGTGGCGGCCGCGCAAGCATTCAACTCATGAGTCGCACCGCGATCTTTTGCCCTGGCCGCGGCTCCTACACCGAACGCTCGCTGCGCTCGCTGCCGGAGAATCACGCCTGGGTTTCGCGCGCCGATGAATTGCGCGCGGAATACGGCCTGCCGTCGCTGTCCGAACTGGACCGCGCGGAGAAGTTCACGCCGTCGGTCCACCTCGCGCCCGCGAACGTCTCGCCGTTGATCTACGTCGTCTCGATGCTCGACGCACAAGCGGCGCGCGCGGAACACGAGATCGTCTGCGTCGGCGGCAACTCGCTCGGCTGGTACACAGCGCTGGCGGTCGCCGACTCGTTGTCATTCGAAGACGGCTTCCGGTTGGTACAGGAAATCTCGATCCTGCAGCAGGAGTACTCCGGCGGCGGCGGACAGATCCTCTATCCGCTGGTCGGCGATGACTGGACTCTTCAGCCAACGCTGGTTGAGGCCGTGAAGCAGGCGTTGGCGACGTCAGGTGGCGCGGCCATGCCGTCGATCGATCTCGGCGGCTCCGTTGCCCTGGCCGGCAGCGAAGACGGCCTTGCGCATCTGTTGCGCTCGCTGAAGCCGGTTCAGCGTGGCGCGATTTCCTACCCGTTGCGGCTGATGCAACACGGGCCTTATCACACGCCGATGTTGTCCGAGGTCGCAGGTGGCGCCGCGGCGGCGCTGACCGTGCGACTCGCGTTCAAGTCTCCGCGGACGACTTTGATCGACGGGCGCGGCGCCCGTCACACGCCCTGGAGCTGTGACGTCGCGGCGTTGGTCGAGTACACGCTCACTCACCAGATCGTCGAACAGTTTTCGTTCCACGCGAGCGTGCGCAACGCATTGCACGAGTTTGCGCCCGACCGGTTGGTCCTGCCCGGCCCCGGCAACACGCTCGGCGGCGTCTGCGGCCAGATCCTGGCCCTCGACGGCTGGCGAGGGATCCACAACAAGGGCGATTTCGAGCGCGTGCAGTCGTCCGCGGATCCGATCGTCGTCTCGATGCGCCGCTGACGCGGATCGCAGGGCGCTCCCACAGCCCGGCTCGGTTCACACTGCGTCGAGCGGAACCTCGCGACGACTCATGCGTTTCAGGAGGAAGATGACACTCCAACGACTCTCGCTTGTTTGCCTGCCCGTGTTCCTGATCAGCGCCCAGGAGCCCCGACCTGAGCCTGAAGCTCAGGCCGCGCCGCCGGCCCAGAAGCGCGGACTGCTGACGACCAAGGAAGGCGTGAATTCTGGTTACACGCTGCTAGCGCCGCTGCGTTCGAACTCGACGTACCTGATCGACCTTTCGGGCAAGGTCGTTCACGAATGGAAGAGCGACGCGACGCCCGGCCATTCGGTCTATTTGCTCCCCAACGGCCATCTCATACGCGCCGAACAGGTCGACAGCTCGGTCTTCCAGGGCGGAGGTCAAGGCGGTCGACTGCGCGAATTCGACTGGGACGGGAAGATCGTCTGGGAATACAGCTGCGCGGACGCAACTCGCCTGCAGCACCACGATTTCAAGCTGCTGCCGAACGGTCACGTGTTGATGATCGCCTGGGAACTTGTCAGCGCGGACAAGACGCTTGCCGCCGGTCGCATTCCCAATCAGACCTCGGGCGAGGAAATGTGGCCCGACATGCTGCTCGAAGTCGAGCCCACGCTTCCGAGCGGCGGCAAAGTCGTCTGGGAATGGCACGCCTTCGATCACCTGATCCAGGACCACGACAAGGCGCAGGCGAACTTCGGCGATGTCGCCGCGCATCCCGAACGCGTCGACGTCAACGCCGATCGCAAGCCGGCGACTCTGTCCAAGGAAGAGCGCGACGAACGCGATCGACTGCGCGGCCTAGGTTACGGCGGCGGTGGCGATCCCGAGCAAGGCCGCGGCGGTCCGCCCGATGGAGATGGCGGCCCCGGTGGCCCCGGTGGCCCCACAGGCAGAGGCGGATTGCGCGGCGGCGACTGGCTGCACACCAACGCTGTCGCCTACAACGCAAGCCTCGATGCGATCATTGTCAGTGTCCACAACTTGAACGAACTGTGGGTCATCGATCACTCGACGACGAGCGCGCAAGCGAAGAGTTCCGCGGGCGGCCGCTACGGCAAGGGCGGCGATCTCTTGTTCCGCTGGGGCAACCCCAGGATGCATCGAGCGGGCACGGCGAATGATCAACGACTGTTCGGCCAGCACGACCCGCAGTGGATTCCCGACGGACTCAGCGGCGCAGGCCACGTGCTCGTGTTCAACAACGGCGATCGCGGCGCGCACCCGTCGTCAGTCGAGGAACTCGCTATCTCGTTGACGGCCGAGTCGTTGCGCAACGGCTTCGATCCGAAGACTGGACCGAAAGTCGAAGTCGCCTGGAGCTACAAGTCGCCCGACATTTCTTCGGGCCACATCTCCGGCTCGCAACGTTTGCCCAACGGCAACACGCTGATTTGCGCAGGCGAAACTGGACGGCTCGTCGAGGTGAACGCAAAGCGCGAAGTCGTCTGGGACTTCCTCAGTCCGCTCGGCGGCGACGCACAGATGCCTGGTCGCCGTGGCGGTGGCGGTCCTCCGCCTGGGGCCGGTGGTCCGCCGCCCGGTGCTGGCC
>JAYUOR010000570.1:0-3018 GCA_043760765.1 Planctomycetota bacterium
GATAGTTGTGCTGCTCGAGCGCAAACGTCTGGCGCGCATCATGCGCTCGAGGGCACAGGGCACGATCTGAATGTAGCGCTACGAAGCCAGCCTCGACTCCGTACGGCTACATTCAAATCATGCGCAGTTCGAGATGGCTGCCGTGCGTCACGCGCACGCGCACGCCCGGGGGGATCGACGTGGTCGCGGAGAATTCTTCGACGATTGCGGGGCCGCTGAATTCGACGCCGGGGAAGAGTTGCGCACGGTCAATGCGGCGCGTGCGCGTGGATCGGCCGGATTCGAAGCGCACGCTGCGCAGGCCCAGGATGGCCGCGGGCGGGAGCGCGCGTTTCGGCACGAAATGGGGCTTTTTCTCGGCTTTTTCGCGCTCGATTCCGCGCAGGCGCATCGCCACCAGTTCGATCGTGCGACCGGCTAGTCGATAGCCGTAGAGCCGCTCGTGACTCGCCTCGAACACTTGCGCTGCGTGCGGCCCCTCGGGCACGGCCAAGTCGTAGCTCTGGCCTTCGTAGCGCAGATGCAGCGTGCGCCGACGGTCGCTCGAACTACGTAGGACGCTCGCTTGCGCGAGTTCATCGCGCACTTCGCGCTCCAGTTCGCTCCACAACGCAGCGCGACGAGTCGCGGAGACTCGCTCCAGCGGCAACAGTACGCTGCGCGCGCGCTCGCACTGAGCGCGCGCCGTCGCGAGGCCCAGCGCCGACAAAGCACCGGGATGGATCGGCACCAAGGCGACGGGCATGCCGATGGCGCGCGCGAGCTCGATCGCGTGCAGACCGCCCGCTCCGCCGAATGCGACCAGCGGCACCTGACGCGGATCGATGCCGCGCTGCATCGTCATCACCGCGACGGCGCGGCGCATCGAGGCGCGTGCAGCCGCAAGCACGGCGAGCGCGGTCGCGTGCGGCGTGCAGGACAGCTTGCGCGCCAGTTTTTCGAACGCGCGGCTGACCCCGTCGATGTCAAGTTCGAGCTCGCCGCCGAGAAAGGGACCTTGACCGATGTGTCCGAGCAACACGTGCGCATCGCTGACCGTCAAGCGATCCGACTTGCCGTAACACACAGGCCCTGGATCGGCGCCGGCGCTCTTCGGGCCGACGTGCAGCGCGCCACCGGCATCGACTTCGATCAGCGATCCGCCGCCGCAGCCGATGGTGTGAATGTCGAGCGCGGGAACGGCGAGCGAGTGGCCGGCGACTTGACTCGTGCGCTCGCGAAACGTGGCTTCGCCGTCGGGCTTCAAATCCTCGAAGGCGACGTCGGTGCTCGTGCCGCCCATGTCCAAGCTGACAAGACGCGTCCAACCCGCTTGTGCGGCCGCACGCGAAGCGCCGACCACGCCGCCGGCGGGACCAGAGAGCAGCACGCGCACCGGTTCCGCGGCGGCGTGCTGCGCGGATATTTTTCCGCCGGTCGATTGCAACAACTCGAGCGGCGTGCGGCCGAGTTCGCGCGCAAGATTTTCAAGGTAGCGACGCATCAATGGCGCGAGCGCGGCGTTGACGACCGCGGTTGAAAAACGCTCGAACTCGCGGTACTCGCGCACCAGGTTCGACGAAGTCGTGATCGGCACGCCGAGCGCTTCGAGCGCGCGCGCGATGCGCAGTTCCTGGCGCGGATCCGCATAGGAGTGCAACAGGCAGATCGCGATCGATTCGACGC
The DNA here is from genome assembly GCA_043760765.1 of Planctomycetota bacterium. Lineage (GTDB taxonomy): Bacteria > Planctomycetota > UBA1135 > UBA1135 > JADJQU01. The sequence continues at coordinate 1,666 of JAYUOR010000570.1, forward strand.
GCGCGGCGGCGAGCTGCTTGCGCAACTTTACGAGCGCCGCGTCGCTAGGCACTTCGATCTCGACGAGTTTGCGGCGATCGTTCGGGTCGGGCCATTGGCGCGCGCCGATTTCGAAACGCAATTCGCGCGGCACGAGCGCTTCGACTTTGACCGGATGCAGCGCATAGAGATCTGGCCGGTCCTGGCGGCCGATTTCGATCAGGTCCGCGAAGCCGCGGCCCGTGACCAGCGCCGTGCGCGCGATGCTTCCGGAAAGCAGCGCATTGAGGCCGACGGTCGTGCCGTGCACTACGCGCCGCTTGCCCTGGGCGCCGAAACGAGCGAGGCCTGCGAGCACGGCGCGCGCGGGATCGCCGGGAGTCGAGGCGAGTTTCGCGAGCTCGACGTTGCGCCGCGCATCGACGCGCACCAGGTCCGTGAACGTGCCGCCGGTGTCGACTCCGACGACTTCCATGTGCGCGCGCGGGGGCATCGGGCGACGAGGATACGAACACGTGAGGCGATTGCGACCGCTCTCTGCGGTCCTGGCGACACATTCGGGCCCCGCGCAGGACTCTGCCCGGCCGATTCGCTAAGTTGGTCCGCGTCATGCCTGCCGTCGAAACACCGGGCTGGTTCATTCCCCAAGGCCTCGAATGGGCCGCGCCGGCCGTGGCCTATCTGTTGGGCTCGATTCCGTTCGGACTGGTGCTCGTGCGGCTGTTCAAGGGCATCGACCTGCGCAGCTTCGGCAGCGGCAACATCGGCGCCACCAACGCGATGCGCGCGGCGGGCAAGCCGGTCGGCTACGCGGTCTTCGCCCTCGACGTGCTCAAGGGATTTGCACCGGTGTTCTGGATGGCCCCGGCGCTGGCGCTCTCGGCGGAGCACACTCTTTCCCTGCAAGTTCAAAGCGGCGCCCTGGCCGTGCTCGGGCATTGCTTTCCGCTCTACCTGCTTTTCCGCGGCGGCAAGGCCGTTTCGACCGGCTGCGGAGCGCTGTTGGCGCTCGACTGGCGCATCGCCCTGATCGGCGGCGTGGTTTGGGTGCTGGCGCTGTTCGGCCTGCGCTATACCGGGCTCGCATCGATCCTGATGGGTATTACGTTTCCAATCGCGGCGTTCTTGCTCGGCGCGCCGCCCACGGGGCCGCTGGTCGTCGGCGCGAGTCTGCTCGCACTCTTGATCATCGTGCGGCATCGTTCGAACATTCAACGCATGCTGGCCGGAGCGGAACCCAAGATTGGCAAGAAGCAGACACCAGGAGTCAGCCCATGAGCCAGGCAGCGGTCAGGCGGGCGCTGGTGATCGGCGACGGCGGCTGGGGGACCACGCTCGCGATGCTGCTCGCGCGCCGTGGAATTCCCACCGTGC
>JAYUOR010000571.1:0-3018 GCA_043760765.1 Planctomycetota bacterium
CAATGGATCTGTTATTCCGTGACAGAGCCTAAGACAGTCCTCAGCCCGTAGGTTCCGCTGTCAAAGCTCGGCGAGTGTCCTTGCGAACATTTGCGCATGACTTGCGGTGGGTGTGGGAGGGGAACTCCTCACCGCAAGGAACTCTCCTCCCTGGCACCTCTCCTGTCTTGGCGACGCTCAGGGGCACATGAAAAATTCGAGCCCATCGCTCAGCGCCGTGTCGAGCGGATGAGGGAAGCCTGTGTCGCGGCCCCACCACTGGCAATTGACTTTGGTGCCCGGGATTTGGAGATCGAACAGCGGCGTGCCGCCGATTTGGCCGGACGCAAACGAAGCGAAGTCGATCGCATACACCCCGGAGCAATCATTCGGCGGAGGATTGCCGCCGGAGTTGACGCCGGGTGTGCGGCGGATCGGACTCGCGACGCAGAGCCTACCGCCCTGAAACGGAACGTCGTTACGCCCGTTGATGCTGTAGAAAAGCAGACCCGGCTTGTTGTTGCGCACGTTGCTGTCAGTGATCAGGAAGCCGCTGAGGATCGTCGTGCTGGGCGTGCCGGTCGAGTCGATCATCGGCACGCAGCCGAGCGAGTTGGTCTTCGCAACGCAGTAGCGCACGGGCGGCGGGCAGAGGTCGGGTTCGTGGACGAAGACGTCATACCGGCTATTCGTGTCGCCAAGGACGAGATTGGTGGCACCGGCCAAGAAGCAGACGGCAGTCCCATCTGGCGAAATCGAAGGTTGGCGACTAAAGCCGTTCGATTGAGTTCCGCCACTGGCGACGCTTATGCGAATCGTTCGCCCGCTCGACACTTCGTGGACGAATGCGTCCGATGAAGTATTCGAATCGTTGAGGACAAGATTGGTCGCGTCGCTGTAGAACGCGATCCGATTCCCGTCGGAAGACAACGAACCGCCAGTACTACCTGCGTCACCTTCAAGCCCGAATGAATCGATGCTGATGCGTTTGGTCGTGCCGCTGAGTCTGTCTCTAAGGAAGACGTCAACGACGTTGTTTGTGTCATTCGCGACGAGGTTCGAAGCATCGGCACTGAACGCGACGAACCTGCCGTCTGACGAGACGCCGCATCGATCTTCGGAGTACCCGAAAAGTCCGCTACTCCCATTTCCCTCCAGACCTGCCGAGTCAAGGCTCACGCGCTCAGTTGTTCCCAACTGGCGGTCGCGAATAAAAACGTCGTACATCAGGTTCGTGTCGCCGGCGACGAGCACGTCGGAGCCACTGCAAAAAACGACGAATCGACCATCAGACGAAATTGACACGTGGGCGTCGCTACCAGTGATTCCCGCCCCGCCGCCGGTGCTGACGCTCACAAGTTCGCTTACTCCCAATTGACGGTCTCGCAAGTAAACTTGAGCTCCAACAACTGGCGGAGAAATGACTCCAGGATCGTTCGACGCGAACACGACAAACCGGCCGTCCCCAGAAATGGTCGGGCGCTCGCCACCAACGGGGAGTTGTGCGGCATTTGGAGGATTGCCAAGGCTCACGCGCTCTGTTGTGCCGAGCATGCGATCTCGAACGAACACATCCATGACCCCATTCGTGTCGTTCGGCACGAGAGGTACATCCGTAGCGAACGCGATGAAGCGCCCGTCTCCAGAAATGGATGCGCCAGCTTGGCTTCCGACCGTTCCAGGATTGGCTCCGTTGGAATCCACATCGACGATCTCCGTTGTGCCAAGCAGGCGATCTCGAACAAAAATGCCAGAAGGGTGAGATCCGGGTGCGAGGTTGTTCGAAGAGCTGCTGAAGACGACGAACCTTCCGTCCGCCGACAGCGAGCAGATCGTTCCTCCTTCATTTCCCTGGACTCCCGTCGACGACACACTCGCCCTAGTCGTAGTCTGCGCCGCAGCCGCAGCGGAAAGCGACGCGAGTGCAAGAACGAGAGCCGAGCGACGTTTGTGGAACTGCATGTGCGAATTCTCCGGGGCAAGGAGTGGCCGCGAACTGAACGCCGGGAAGGCGTGGCCGTGCTGGGATTTGGGCGAGACGCACCCGATTCTATCTGGTTTCGGGAATTCGTGGTGCGGGTTTGCATTAGCCTTGACTCCGCCCCAGGGCACGACCACGGCGTTGCTTCGCATGGGTCAAGCGGATGCAACCATGAGCTCTCGAAGCAGATGCAGCCAGCCCATGGCAAACCGCTCCTGGGTACTCGTGATCACCTTGAACTACGGATTGTTCCTCACACACTCGGTCGGCTGACGGCCGGCGATCCCAGCTGATATTGTCCACCGCGCCCCCGGAACAAGTGGGAGCTACATCTATGCAGGAGTCATCGGTCGGATCACCAGTCCGCGCGTCGAGCGCGGTGCCTGTCCAGCGGTGCGAGAGTGCCGAGGACTTTCTGGCTGGCCTTCTTGCAGCAGAGCGTTCAGTTACTGCAGCAGCCCTACCGTCAGTCCCGGGCTCGGGGGCGGAGGCTTACCGTGCGCTCTTCAGGGGAGTCGATGACGCGAGGCTCGGGCTCAGGCCAGGCGCGTGGCGAGACGTTGGGCCTGTCGTTCGTGCCAAGAAGGCCATCTGGCGCCGGCATGCCGCGCTCGTTTCCGCGCTCCAGGACATCGCCGCCGCCCATTCCTCCCGGGCTTTTGACGGGCAGCTTGCGCGCTGCGAGGATCTCACGCAGGGTTGGAAGGATCACAACGTGGATCGTTCGCAGGCGCAAGAACACGCCCGTGACCATGCCCGTCACATTGCGGCTGAATGGCTCTTCGTTCAGGAGTGGCTCGACCTCATGCGGCTTTCTGGCATCCCAACCGAGGCCGAGGCGTGCCAGTTTCCTCGGATGGTCAGTGGCTTCGACCCTTGGACAGTGAATGGCAATTGCATCTGGCCTAACAGCTATATCGACCGGGGGCACGCGCCGGTCCACACACAGTCGAAGGGAAGAGCGAAAAGCGATGGCGTAGGATGCGTTGACGCTCTTTGGTACGCGCAGCACGCCCGAGTGCCGACTCGACTCCTTGACTGGACGAGGTCCTCCAGAA
>JAYUOR010000572.1:0-7799 GCA_043760765.1 Planctomycetota bacterium
CCTGGTGAGCGGGGGAGCCTGGTCAGGGGGGCGATGTGTGCTTGGCTTTGTCCTCGAGGCGGGCGATCTCAGACTTGACTTGGGCGTCGTCGAGCTTGGCGAAGAGGCCTTCGACGGTGCCGAGCTTCTGGCCGGCATGCAGGCTGCGCCAGGTTTCGCGTGCGGGCACGCCGCACCAGCCGAGCGACTCGACCTGGGTCGAGTGGCCGAGCATGGCCCATAGTTTTTGCGATTTGAGGGGCATGAAAGGGGCGCTCCAGCGCGCGACCCAGCCGATCCATTCGCAGCAGGTGTTCAGCACACTCGCGCAGCGCACCGGATCTGTCTTCTTCAGGCTCCAGGGCGCAAGGCGATCGATGAAGACGTTGGCCACGCGCGCGTTTTCGATCAACTGTTCGCTCGCGCGCCGGAACTTGAACGCCAGGATCGGCTCGGCGGGATCGCCGAAAGCGCCACATTCTTCGAACAGGATCCGGTCGAGTTCCTCGCGCTGCGTCGGTTCGCAGGCCGGAATGCGGCCGTCGAAGTTCTTCTCGATGAACTTGAGCACGCGCGTCGCCAAGTTGCCGATCGTGTCGGCGAGTTGCGTGTTGACCACGCGTTGGTAGTCGTTCCAGTTCCACTCGCTGTCGGCCGTCTCGGGCGCGCTCGACAGAAGGTAGAAGCGCGCAGATTCGGCGTCGAAGCGCGCGAAGAAGTCATCGAGGTCGATCGACCAACCGGCGGACGTCGAGAACTTGCGGCCCTGCAGGTTGTAGAACTCGTTGGCGGGGACTTGCCAAGGCAGCACGTAGTCCTGCTTGACGCCGAACAGCATCGAAGGGAACACCAGGCAGTGGAAAGGGATGTTGTCCTTGCCGATGAAGTGCACCAGACGCGTGTCGGGCGAGCACCACCACTTCTTCCAGGCGTCGGGCTCGCCGCGCGCCGCGGCCCATTCGGCGGTGAAGGAGACGTAGCCGATCGGCGCGTCGAACCAGACGTAGAGCACCTTGCCGGTCTCGCCGTGGGCGAGATCCGCGGGCACCGGCACGCCCCAGGACATGTCGCGCGTGATCGGCCGCGGCTCGACTTCCTTGAGCTGGTTGCCGATGAACGCCTTGACGTTGGGTTTCCAGTCGTGGTTTTCGAACCAGGCGCCAATGTGCTCGTCGCGCAACTTCGGCAGGTCGAGATACCAATGGCGCGTCTTGCGCCGCTCTGGCCGCGTGCCGCAGACCTTGCATTCTGGATCGAGCAGATTCAGGGGCTCGAGCCACTTGCCGCAGCCCGGACACTCGTCGCCGCGCGCCGGTCGAAAGCCGCAGTAGTTGCAGGTGCCCAGCACGTAGCGGTCGGCCAGAAACTTTCTGTCCTTCGTGCAAAAAAGCTGCTCGGTCTCGCGCTCCAAGAGGTAGCCGCCCGCTCCTAGTCGGCGAAAGAAGTCTTGGCTCAGTGCGGCATGCGGCGGCGAAATGCTGGTGCCCGACCAGACGTCGAAACGCAGGCCGAAGGAGTCGAAAGTGGACTTGATCGATGCGCGCCAGCGCGCGACGTAGTCGGCGTAGGGCACGTTGTCCTTCTCGGCGCCGATCGTGATCGCGACACCGTGTTCGTCGGTGCCGCAGACGAACAGGACTTCTTCTCCCAGAAGGCGCAGCGTGCGCACGTAGACGTCGGCCGGCAGGTAGGCGCCGATGACGTGCCCGAAGTGGATCGGACCGTTGGCGTAGGGCAGCGCGCTGGTGACAAGGTAGCGGGTCATTGCGCCATCGTATCCAGCGCGCGCGCCAGGATCAGCGCGGCAGGTCTCGGTTGTCGGCCGAATCGGCCCGCGTGCTCCCGAGTTGGGCCGCGTGCCGCGCGCTGTTCTCGCGCAACTTGGATTTGTCGAGCCTCACGAGCAGCCACAGCCCGCCGATCGACGCGCCAGGAACCATCAGGATCGGGCCGGCGAAGGGGATCAGGAACACCAGGCTTGCCACCGAGCCAAAGGCGATCAACGCGGGCAAGTTGTGGCCCAGGAAAGACAGGCGCTGGCCGAGGCTCCAACGCCGGCGCGAGAAGGGAATGTCGAGCAGGCTGATCGCGGCCGCGAAGCCGGCCACGCCCGCGAACAGGAGCGGTCCGATCAGCGGCACGAATTTCAAGGGCAAGCAGACGATCAGTAGCGCCAATGCGACCAGCGAGGTTCGCACGCTGGTCCACAGTGTCGACGCTTCGCTGCGCAGTGCCCACCACAACCACAGGCCGTACTGCCGCTTCCAGAGCGAAAGGCCGACGAACGGAATCAACACGCCCGCGGCGATCGCCCACCAGCGCCACTCGCCCGCGAACTGCCATGCTGCGAGTCCAAGCAGCGCGGCAAGCGCGACCGCCGCCGCGCTGAAGCGCGTGCAACTCTCCACGCTCAGCGCGGTAGGCCGCTCGAGTGCGTTGCGCGGGTCGACGCCGAACCAGCGCTGTTCGATGCGGCCCTGGACGACATCGAGGAACGGGCCGGAGATCGCTTCGTAGAACAACGAGAAGGCGTACAGCGCGGCGAAAAATCCGATCACCAGGAAGAGCAGCACTCCAGTGAGCTTGGCGATCACCAGGAAGACCCACGATTCGAGCACGACCTCCAAGGTCCGCTGCCACCAGGACGGATCGGCGACCGGCGCGCGCTGCGCCGCACTCTGCGCGTAGGCGACCAAGTCTTCGAAACCGTTCCAGGCCCAGACGAAAAGTGCTGCGAAAGCGACGCTGGTCAGCACGAACGGCGGCACGAGCCAGCGTTTCGTTCCGCGGGTGGTCGACAGGTAGCCCAATCCGCGCGGCAACGCGCTGAGCCCGTCGCGCAGCGCCGACGCCTTGCCGCGTGCCGCGGCGAGGCTCGCATCCTCGCTCGAACCGCCGCAATGCCTACAGACCGGCTCCGGCGCGTCGTAGCCGCAAAGCTCGCAAGGGATGACGTGCATCGGGCGCAGGATACCGATTCAGGTCGCGGACACCGCCGTCAGTCTGTCTTGGCCGCGAGCTCCACGACCATGGTCCGGTTTGCGCGTGCGATGCCGCTCACGATGTGCAACTCCTCAGGAGTACCACGATCGTTGGCCTTGGCGTTGCGGAAGGCGCGTTCGACGCCGCTGCCGCGCTTGAAGTAAACGCGCATCGGTTGGCCTCCACTGTCGATGCCCTCCGGGCCGACGACCTTGAAGCACTCGTACTCTTCCTTCTTGATGTCCTCGAGCGTCCATTGCGTGTCGGCGCTCTGGATGGCCACCTTGAGGGCCACGCGCTTGCCCTCGAGTCCGGCCCAAGCCTCGCTGCTCTTGGCGACGTCCCAGGTCGTCTCGGCATACTCGTGCTGCACTTCCTCGCGCACGATTCCCGTGAACTTCGCGACTTCCTGGAACGGCCGTGCGCCGGCCTTGCACTGTGGGTTCTTCGGCAGCATCGCCAGAGCCTGCTTCCAGTCGTAGGCCGGGGCGCGGCCCATGCCCGCTGAACCGCCGGTCGCCAGCAGCGGTTCGCCGAGCAACTCGCGCAACTGGTTCCAATCATCCATCTGCACTTTGCCTGACACGTAGGCCGTGCGATTGCAGTAGATGTCGAACCACTTCGCATCGAGCGGGATGCCGGGCACCAGGAGCTGGTTGCCCTTGCACGCGGCGAGTCCGAAGTCGCCCAGCTGCGCGAAGTTCGAGTCGTCGACGATGTTCTCGGTCTTGTAGAGGATCGACCAGAGGTTGTGCGCGAACACGTTGTTCGTCAGCGACACATCCTTCGGATCGGTGTTGAAGCGAATCGCGTTGTTGTCGCTGAATTCGATGATGTTGTTGTCGATCGTGGCGCGGACATTGGAGACGGTCGAGATCGCCTCGCCGCCGTAGCCCATGCCCTTGCCGAAGCGGTTCGCGCGCTCCCAGCTGAACAGGATGGTGTTGCCGCGAATCACGATCGGGGTCGTCGCATGGCCGTTCTTGATCGCGATCGTCGCGTTCACGTGATTCATGAACACGTTGTTTTCGATGGTCTGGCCGTTGGCGCAGATGACCGCACCTTCCGCGCCGTTCAGGAAGATGCAGTTGCGCACCACGCAGCCCGGCCGCGCGATCCACAAGTGCTCTGTGTGGTCCGTCAGCTCGTCAATGAGGTTGCCGTCGGGGCCGTAATTGTTGTTGAGCCGCTTGTCGAACACGAATCCATCCACGATCAGTCCACTGTGATCCGCGTCACCTTCGAGGGTGTAGCCGCCGCGCGTGCCCTTGAAGTCCGCGGGGCAGAGCAGGCGCGTCGGATGCGCCCAGGGCGCACGCTCCGTGAAAGCCGCGTCGTAGCCTCCCAGCAACGCGACGTAGGCGGTTTCCACCTTCCAGCGCCCGACGCGCAGCTTGCCGAAGTACTCACCCTCGGCGACGTGCACGCTGTCGCCCGACTGGATCTTCTCGAGCGCCTGGAATGGGTCGCGCAAGGGCTTGTCCTTGCTACCGTCGCCTCCGCTGCTACCGGCGCGCACGAACCAGTCGCGACCCTGGGGCCGCGCGGCAGCCGTCGCGGCCTGTGCTTCGTAGCGCTCGATGCTGTCGATGAGGAACGCGGCCTTCGGCACTCCCGTGATGGCGAACGCAGTGCCGCGCACAAGGTAGATGCGATCGGGCTTCCCGCTGCCGTTGTAATTGCCGCTGTCGGCGCCGACGAGGCGCTCGGCGTTGGTGCCCTTCGGGTAGAAGCCGACCACGCGTGTGCCCTTGCCATCGGTGTCGTGCAGGAATACGCCGGCGTGTTGCTCCTTCTTGAAGTTGGCGGGAATCGAGCTGATGTTGGCGACGCTGCTGATCGCCACCAGCATCTCCAGATCTTTGCCGTTCACGCTGTCGGGCTGGTTGCTCCAACTTGTGATGTCAGATTTCGTGTAGGCCTTGGCTACCGCCGCGGGACCAGCGCCGCCGAGATTCAACTCGAACTTCTGGACTCGCGCGCCGGCCTTGCGGCTGTCCTTGCGCGCCGTGACGAGCAGCAAGGCCTTGTCGAGCGGATACGGCGGCGCGACGCCCGTCGCCAGCTTGTAGCCGGTGCCCATCATCGGCAGGCCGGCGAGCTGGCGGATCTTGTTCCAATCGTCCATCACGAGCTTGCCCGGCTGGGACGACGTGCGCTGCGAGTACTTGTCGAGCCACTGCGGATCGATCGGCAGTTCGCTGGCTGCGACTTCGTTGCCGTCCATGGCCTTGAGGCCGACCTCCTCCAGAAGTTCCATCGTCTTGTCATCGACGGCCGCGTTCGCGCCATTGACGCCCGTCAGCAAGTTGCTGAACAGGTTCATCGCGAACACGTTCTTGGTGACCGAAGAACGCGAAAGATCCGTCTCGCAGTGGATCGCGTTGTTGTCGCAGTGGGCGATCAGGTTGCCGGTGATCTCGGCACTCGTGGCCTGGCCGAGGTGGATGCCCGCGCCGCGCACGCTGCCCGTGCCCGGCGACTTGATGTCCCAAGGGAAGAGGATGGTGTTGTTGCGGATCTTCGCGACGGCCTTTGGGTCCTCACCCCGCACGATCTCCAGCGCCGAAGCCATGGCGTTGAGCAGCAAGTTGTTCTCGATCGTCGTGCCGGACCGTGCGACCACGCACTGTTGCCCAGGGTTGATCAACACGCAGTTGCGCACGGTCGACGGGTGCCAGAGGTAGATCGCGGCCTCACCCGGTTTGTCGGTTCGCCCCGTCTGCTGCTCGTCCTGATAGGCGTTCTCGTCGCGCATGTCGATGACCACGCCGTCGATGACCACGTCCTTGGACCGCGAACTCAGCCTGGCCGTATTGGGACGGTTCTTCGAGTTCTTGTCCCAAAGGAGCTCGGACGGGTGCGCCCATGGATCCCGCGCCGCGAAGTCGCTGGTGTAGCCTCCGATCATCTGCACGCGGTCGAACGGGATCTCCCACATGCCCACGCCAAGCTGCCCGAAGTACTTGCCCTCGGTGATGTGGATCGTGTCGCCGGCCTGACAATGCTCGAACGCCTGCCAGGGATCGCCGAATGGACTCGCCTGCGTGCCGTCGCCACCCTGTGCGCCGGCGCGCACGAACCAGGACTGAGCAGGAAGGCTGGACGGGGCGCCAGCCATGAGAGCCATGAGGAACAGTTGCTGAAACATCAGAAGAGGACTCCGAACGTCTAGCGCAGTGGGCGCATGTATCAGGACGTGGCCGATGACAATTCCGTCGCAGGATAGGAACCCAGGTCGAGCACCGGAAGTCCAAGCAGCTCTGATCTCGCCAGCTTGCTCTGGTAGTGCCATCCCAGCCACCGACGCCATTCGTCCACCGGCCAGGTCCTGGGCCAGAGAACCGCTGGATCGCGCGCCGCGCAGAAGGCCTAGGCACCGATCTATCCGGCGCAGTCCGCGTGGGCCAGGCGCGAGAAGTAGTTCAGACGCCTCGGACGTGCTTCGCCGCGGCGCCGTGCGGCGCTAACATGCCCGGCCCGGCCCTGCGCTCCGAATACCCCCGCGACCGGCATCCAACGGACGACTTCGATGGCCTTCCAGCAACTCGACTACTTCCAACTCGACGATCAGTTCAGTGAAGACGAACGCATGGTGCGCGACACCGTGCGCGCGTGGGTCACCGAGCGTTACCTGCCGCTGGCGATGAAGCACTTCGAGGCCGGCACCTTTCCGCAAGAGCTGACCCCGGAGCTCGCCGAACTCGGGGTCTTCGGGCCGACCGTGCCCCAGGAATACGGTGGCGCCGGCCTGAGCAGCGTCGCCTACGGTTTGATCTGCCAAGAGCTAGAGCGCGGCGACTCCGGGCTGCGCTCGTTCGTGTCCGTGCAGGGCTCGCTGGTCATGTACCCGATTTTCGCCTACGGCAGCGAAGCCCAGAAGCGACGCTGGTTGCCGCCGCTCGCGCAGGGCAAGGCGATCGGCTGCTTCGGCCTGACCGAGCCCGACTTCGGTTCGAACCCGGCCGGCATGCTGACCACCGCCGTGCCGAACAAGGACGGTTTCGTGCTCAACGGCCGCAAGATGTGGATCACCAACGGCACGATCTCCGACGTGGCGGTCGTCTGGGCGCGCACGCAGGAAGACGGCATTCGCGGTTTCCTGGTCGAGCGCGGCGCCAAGGGTTTTTCCGCGCCGGAGCAGAAGCATAAATTCTCGCTGCGCGCGTCGATCACCTCCGAGTTGGTGCTCGAGGACGTGCAGGTCTCGCGCGACGCGATGTTGCCGGGCGTCAAGGGCCTCAAGGGGCCGCTCGGTTGCTTGAATCAGGCGCGCTACGGCATTGCCTGGGGTGGACTCGGTGCCGCGTACGCGTGCTTCGACGAAGCGCTGCAATACGCGAAGTCGCGCGTGGTTTTCGACAAGCCGCTGGCGGGGTTCCAGTTGCCGCAGAAGAAGTTCGCGGACATGGCGACGCAGATCACGATGGCGCAGATGCTCGCGCTGCACCTTGGCCGCTTGAAGGACGACGGCAAGGTCACAGCCGCGCAGGTTTCCATGGCCAAGCGCAACAACGTGATGCTGGCGCTCGAAGTCGCGCGCACTTGCCGCGACATTCTTGGCGCCAACGGCATCAGCCTCGAGTACCAGGTCGGCCGCCACCTGTGCAATCTGGAATCGGTCGTGACCTACGAGGGCACGCACGACATCCATACGCTGGCGATCGGTCACGAGCTGACCGGCATGCCGGCGTATCGCTGAGCCGTTGCGCGCTCCGCGCTGAGTTGAATTCGGCCGCGAGCGACCTGCTCGCGGCACGGGAAGCGGATCTGGGCATCTCGTGCACTGCGCGCAGGAAAGAAATCCTTCGCGATCTCACCTTGGGATGCCTTGGCGG
>JAYUOR010000573.1:0-3010 GCA_043760765.1 Planctomycetota bacterium
GAATCACACGTTTGAGATCTGGGTTCCGACCGCGCGCTGAGCTACGCTCCTTCCACGTCCATGGCCAACTACGAAGTCGTCAAGTACACCGTCGCGCAAGTCGAAGGCGATGATCAGATCGAAGTGATCATCCATGCGTCCGACGGCAACAAGTGGGAGTACGGCATCCCGTTCAGCCGCTCGAGCGGACGCTACACGTTTCCGGAAATCGACGTGCTCGAGATGGACTTCGGCGACGAATTCGCGCGCGAGCTGACGGAGAAGTTGGACAAGCTCGTGGCGAGCTTGGTGCGCTAGACGCAGGACGCCAGAGACCGGCACGGGACCGCGCCGGTGTCGGGCGCGAGTGGTTCGGAGCAGAGCCGGCCGCCCCGCTCCTCAACGTGATTTCAGATAGGCCAATTGAGCCTCGAGCAACTGCTGCTTTAGATCCGCGACGCCGAGGAAACTGTTCTCCACCTCCGGGGACGCCTGGGATGAGTAGCCAAATCTGAAATTGAGCCCGCCGCCGATCATGCCGGCCATGCCCCGCCTGAACTGACCCGTATTGTCCTGTTCTGCCGAGGGAGGAACTGGATCGCCGTCGTGCCAGGTGGTCAGTCCTTGCCGCGCATTCCATTTTGCGACCAGGTCGTGCTGAAGGAGATCCATGGACTTCTGGGCACGCTCCGCGATCTGCGCTTCGTAGTCGCGCGCCATCCTCTCCAGGATTTGCCTGTCGAGCAGCGAGAGTGGCTTCTGCGATGTGGGCAACAACGCTGGGGCCAGTGCTGTCGATAGCCTCTTGAATTCATCTTCAAACTCGCGGCTGTCAAGGATCCCGTACACATCACGCCCGACCTCCAGCCTCACGGCATCCGCTTTCTCGCGCGACAAGTCTCGGAACATGTCCTCACCGGTCTTTTGAGCCCGGAACCTCGCCGCAAGCTCTGCAATGCTTGCCTCCGTCAAGTCCTCGACCTTTGGAGCGGCGGTTCGCGCGGACGCACCTTTTTCCCCCGGACGACTGCCCGAAATGGCATCGGGATTCGGAGGACCACCGTCGGCATTCAACGGAACGGCGTGCCCCCCCGACGGGCCTTCGAGAAACCGGAACACGACAACTGCAGCAATTGCGGCGGCAAGTGCGACGAGGAGCAGTGGATAGCGAACTCGCATGATTGGCCCCAGGCTATCCGACTTGGTCACCCTGCTTGGGCATTCTCGGTTTTCCTCCTGACCTTGGGCAGCGGGCGGCGCTGACACCGGAGCGCCGGCGCTCTGGCGCGGCGCACCGACGGCAGCGCGACATTGGCCTTCCGAACAAGATCCTCACCACGTGGATCCCTTCCGGCGCGAGCACACCTGCGGTCTACTTCCCGGTGAGCATCGATGACTGCGCGATCCTTGAGGAGAATCCCGATACCGCCGTCCAACCTCTCTTCGAAGTGCAGCCTGATTCCGCGCGGGCTAGCCGTCGCTCTTGGGCGGCGGATTCACGCCGTCCGCAGGCGCGGGCTCCGGCGTCTTGGGGTGGACCAGCTCCTCGAGCACGGCGCGTTTCACGGGATCCTTTTCAAGCGCGAGCGCGCGCTCGGCCATCGCTTTCGAATTCTCGATTTCGCCGCGGCGTTGCTGCAGCTTGGCGAGCGAAGTCAACGCGATCACACACGCCGGGTCCGTCTCGACTGCGCGCCGATAACACAGCGCGGCCTCGCCGTCTTTTTTCTCGTCCTCGGCGATCATGCCCAGATAGAAATGGCCGAGCGTCGATTGCGGATCGAGCGCGAGCGCGCGCTTCAACCACTCCCGCGCAGTCGCTGCGGCGCGCGGGTTCTGCTCGCGCACGCTCGGCTCGGCGTACATCGACGCGGCTTGCACGAGGCGTTCGGCGGAGGGAACTTCGAGGTCGAAAGCTCGCTCGCACGAGAGGAACGCTTCTGGATATTGTTGCAGCGCGCGCTCGGCTCGAGCGGCAAGCGTAAATTCTGCTGAATTCGCGCCGCCAGAATCAATTCGCGGCTTGAGCAGCGCCAGCGCGGAATCAAACTGCTTCAAATCGCAACGCAACTTCGCCAAGGCAAACACGAGCTTTCTCTCGCTCGGCTCGAGGCGCAGGGCGTGCTCGTAGACAGTGTCCGCCGCATGCGGCAATCCCTGGGCCACGAGCGCTTCGGCCTGAATTGAAAGCAACGTCGTGTCCTTCGGAAACTTGCGGCTGCCCAGTTCCGCGAGGTGCTGCGCACTTTTCGGATCACCGGTTTCGATCAACGCTCGCGAGGCTTGCGCGCAGGCTTCGCGTTCGCGCTCGTCGCCGAGAAGATAGATGTCGTACCAGCGGGCAGCGGCATCGGACCATTGGCTTGCTCGACTCGCGCTGCGTGCGGCGGCGAGTTCGAGCATCTTTTCGCTGGGAGGCGCGTTGCTTCCAGGGCCGGCGCAGGCGGACGCCAGTGCGAGGGAGAGCAGCAAGCATAGACCGTTCCGAACGGCCACGGACGTTTGCGCCCGCGTGCTCATGGAATCGATTCGACCTGGGGCAGTGAGGAAATGCACGCTGGGCACTTTGACGAACGCGGCTGCTGCAAACTTCCCAGCGCCGCGCGAAGGCGCTCGTTAGTCTATCCGAGTGACCTTTCAGGCATTGCTGCTCGACGCCGGCGGGACGTTGCTGGCCGAAAATCCGTCTCGTGAAACGCTCTATGCCCAGGCGGCGGCGCGCCATGGCGTCACAGTGGAGCCCGCTGGGATGCGCCAGTGCATGCAGCGCGCCCACGGCTCGCTGCCGCTGGTCTTGGAAGGCCACTACCGCTATTCGATGCCTTGGTTCGAGGCCTTCATCGCCGACATTTTCGCGCGGCAACTCGGACTCGAGCGCGCGCGGCTGCCTCGAATTTGCGAAGATCTGTTCGCGACTTTCGCCGACGCGAAGAGCTTTCGTCTGCTGCCGGGCGCCGCGGCGCTGCTCGAAGCGGCGTCGGCCCGCGGGCTGAAACTTGGCCTGGTTTCCAATTGGAGCCCGGCGCTCAGC
>JAYUOR010000574.1:0-23100 GCA_043760765.1 Planctomycetota bacterium
TTCGTGGCGCTAGCCGCGCAGGCGGCGCACGCCCAGGATCCGATCACCTTCTCGATCGACTGGAAGGGGCCGACGATCAACCGGGTCTCGACAGGCAGCGGTGTGAACATCACCGAGGCCGACTTGATCAATCCGGCCCTGGGTGTGCCGGCCCTCGGCACCCAACCGGCGCCGCGCATTCGCTACACGGGCGCTCTGCTCGGATTGCAGCAGTACGCGAACTGCCTCGGCCACGTCCCGGGCACGCCCTGCGGCATCGAAGTCGACGCGTTCTCGGAAGGCACGGATGAGAAGTTCCGCTCCTCGCCGATGTTTCCCGGGCGACTTTGGTTCTCGGTCGACGAATTTGCGGTCGGCGTCCCGGGCTTTTCGGGATTCGCGCAGGTCGCAACGGAAGGTCCCACGGGCGACGCGAGCGCCGACCTGTTCACCGATCGCGGGTTGCCGCCCGGCCCACTCGCGCCCGGCGTCATCCTGCATGCGAACGTCGCTGCGATCGACGGCAATGGACTGCCCAATGCAGTGACGGGCTTCATCTATCCGGGTCTGGGACTCCTCGAACCGAATCTGGCTTCGCCCGGGCCGCTGAATGCCGGCGACAACATCGATGCGCTCGACATCGGCGGCTCGCCGACGTTTCCGGCCGGAGGAGTCTTCTTCTCTCTCGACGGGGGCTTTTTCGATGCGTTGGCCCAGGTTCCCAACTCGAACTCGGCCGCGTTGAACGGCGCGAATTTTCGGCCTGGCGACGTGCTGCGCACGGCGGCGCCCGGGACAACGCCGAATCGCTACGCGACGGCCCAGCAACTCGGACTGGACGTGTTCGGTCCGGGCACCGATGACCTCGATGCGTTGATTCTCGTGGAGAACGGCGACGGTGTTTTTCAACCGAGTCATGCCAACTACGACTGGGCGGGGCCTGGCGCGCCTGTCGACATGCTGATGTTTTCGGTCCGCCGCGGTTCTCAGGTGATCGGCAAGCTCGACAGCATCTTCAACCTCCCGATCGAAGCCGGCGACATCTTGGTTCCGCCGCGCGGAGTGAGTCCCTTCCCGGGAATCTGGATCGCGGCCGAAAATCTCGGGCTGCAGACCGCGCGCTCAGGCGGCCCGGGCACGGAAGGCGACGACCTCGACGCGCTCGACCTGACCAAGCGGCCGTACTACGACTGCAACCACAACGGCATCGAAGATTCGGTCGACATCGCGGTCGGCTCGTCGATGGACGCCAACAACAACGGCATCCCTGACGAGTGCGAAGACGACAAGATGCGCTACTGCTTCTGCTTGACGGACTACGCGCCCTGCGGCAACGGCGATGGATATCCGGGCGCGAACGGCGGTTGCCGCAACTCGACGGGTGTCGGTGCCGAGATGGCGGCCGGCGGTTCGACGAGCGTGGCGCTCGACGATATGACGCTCGACATGACCATGCTCCCCTTGAACAAGCCGGGCATCCTGATCATGTCGCCGAACGCCGACACGCCCGCGATCTTCGGTGATGGCGTGCTCTGTCTGAGAGCTCCGGTCTTTCGCTACTTCGGCATGAATTCAGGGCCGTTCGGGAACATGTCGTTCGGGCCTGGCCTGATCAACTACGCAAACACGCACCTGCCGCCGCTCGGACACGTTGCGCCCGGCTCGAGCTTCCACTTCCAAGGCTGGTTCCGCGATCCCGTCGGTCCCTGCGGCACAGGCAAGAACTTGACCAACGCGATGCGGATCAACTTCCTGCCCTGAGCGCGCCCGCGTGTGTCATGCTCGCGAAGGACTTCGGGTTGCCCGACGTCAGAGCCTGCGCCGATTCATTCGCGATCGCTAGACTTCGCAGGTGCGCACACCCCGCGAGGTCCTTTTCGAGATCCTGGCTCGCGTCGAGCCGATCGCTCGCAGCGAACTGGTGTCACTGAAGCAGGCTCCGGGCCGCGTTCTCGCGCGCGACGTGGTCTCGGACTTGGATCTACCGCCTTTCAACAAGAGCGCCGTGGACGGTTTCGCCGTTCACCACGCGGATTTCGTGTTGGAATCGGCGCCGAATGGCGAGCGCACCCTCCCGGTGGCCGGCGAGTCTCGAGCTGGGTCGCCCTGGGCCGTCCCGCTCGCGCGTGGAACCGCGGTTGCGATCTACACTGGCGCGGAAGTGCCTCCGGGCGCCGACGCGATCATCATGGTGGAGCAATCGACCGCGACGGAACTCGGTGTCGTGTTGCGCGACCGGCCGGCAATGGGCGCGCACATCTGCCCGCGCGCGCAGGATCTCAAGACCGGCGACACCGTGTTGCGCGCCGGCCATCGCATTCGAGCCACGGACCTTGCGCTGCTCGCCTCCGTGGGCTGTGAGCCCGTGCCCGTCATCATTCGGCCGCGCGTCACGGTCGTGACCACCGGCGACGAACTCGTTGCACCGTCGCAGCGGCCCGCAGCCGGTCAGATCCGCGAAAGCAACACGCAACACCTTTCCGCGCTGTGCACGGCAGCCGGCGCGAAGACGACCAACCTCGGCGTCCTGCCCGACGATCCGGGCGTACTCGCCGAGGCATTTCGCGGCGCGTTGCGCCAATGCGATGTCCTGATCACCACCGGCGGCGTGAGCATGGGCCGCTACGATCTCGTCGGCTCGGCACTCGAGTCGGCCGGCGTCGAAGCGATTTTGCACAAGGTCGCGATCAAGCCCGGGAAACCGCTGTGGTTCGGCATGGCCGGGAAGATTCCGGTCTTCGCGCTGCCGGGCAATCCGGTCTCGTGCCTGGTCAACCACGAAGTTTTCGTGCGGCCCGCGCTGGCCCGACTCGGCGGCGAGACCGAAGCGGAGCCGGCATTGCGCCGCGGGCGTTGGCTCGGTGCCGCGCTCGCCGCGAATCCGCGCGAGCAGTATCTGCCGGTGCGCTGCAGCGCGGGCGACGACGGTGTCGAGCGTCTGGAACCGGTTCGCTGGAATGGTTCGGCCGATGTCGCCGGCATCGCGCGCGCGCAAGCCTTCGCAGTGATTCCGATTCTTACTCCCGTGGCGCACGGAGACCTGCTCGCCTACCGCGGGCTCGCATGAACAAAGAAACTCGCGAGCCGTCGGCGACGACCGGGCCGCTCCATCGTCTGGCCGGAATGAGCGCAGCCTGGCTGCTGCTCTACTGCGCGAGCCCGGGGATCGTCGTGCCCGAAGGCATCGCGATTCTGGCGCCATTGGGCATCGCGTTCTGGGCCTTCTTCGCGTCCCGGCCGGGCCGCGGTGCTTTCTGGATCGAGACCCTCGCCGGCTGCATAGGCTGGTGCGGCATCTGTTCCTGGTCGGCGATGGTTCATTGGACGTCGCTCCTGTTTATCGGGCCGGGCCTGGGCCTCTACTACGCTGGGGGCGGAGTTTTGCTCCGGCGCCTTGCGCGCCATTGGCCGCTTGCGATCGCGGCGCCAGCGGCATGGATGGGGACGGAGTGCATCCGCTCGATCCTCGAGCCGCCTTTCGGGCTGAATTGGATGCGCCTGGGCATTCATGCTCACGACATCCACTGGCTCGCCGGTAGCGCGCGGGTCTGGGGCGTCTTCGGCCTCTCCTATGTACTGGCGGCCCTCGGCGGTGGAGCAGCCGATCAACTCCTGGCGTTCCGACTCGATCCCGCCGCGGCAAAAATCCGACGGCGCTGGGCACTGCTCGCAGGTTTGGGGCCGCTGGCGCTCGCCACACTGCTCGCCTTCGCGACGAGTCCGCCTGAAACCGAGATAGGACCGCGCGTGTTGTTGGTGCAGCCCGGCATCGCGCAGGAGCGCAAGATGAAGTTGAAGAGTTCGAACGAACTCTTCATCGAGGGCGCGGCGCTCACTGCGCAGGGGCTGGACGCGGCGCGCCTCGCCGGTGAGCGTCCCATCGACTTCGTCGCCTGGGGCGAATCGATGCTGCCGATGTACGTCATCGATCCTGCGCTTCATGAAGCCGTGAAGCTGGGTGCTCTGCCGGCGCCGTGGGTCGACGCGATCTTCGATGAGAGTCTGCTCGCCGATTGGGAAAGGCGTGAGGACGAGTGGGTGCGTGGCGTACTCCTGAAAGGCGGGAGCGCGCGCGCCGGAATTCTGCCCCCGGGCACCGCCTTCGTCTCCGGCGTCGAAGTGCTGCTCGCTCGCGGCATGCTGATCGGCCGGCAAAATGCGATCGCCCTGTGGAGCGCCGACGGTACGCGCAGTCCGACCGTCGGGAAGAGGCATCTGGTCCCCGCAGCGGAAACCATGCTCGGACTCGAGCGCTACGCGTTCATCCGCGACACGATGACCGCGCTGGCGGGCTACATCCCCGATCTCCTCGAGCACATCGGCTCGCGCCGGCTCGAATTCCAGGACCGCGCCGGCCGCAAGATCCACTTCGGTGCCTCGGTCTGCTTCGACAACGCCTACGACGGGGTTTTCGTCGAGCCGCTGCTCGAGGGCCCGGTCGATTTCCACCTGGTCACGTCCAACGAGGCCTGGTTCAAGGGCGATCAGGAGCCCGACCAGATGATGGCTTTCTCGCACCTGGCCGCCATCGCCACCGGCCGCTCGGTCGTGCGGGCGACCAATTCAGGCATCAGCGCCGTGGTCGATCCCTCTGGCCGCGAGGTCGCCCGGCTGGTCGTCGAGGGGCGCGATCGCGAGGTCGCAGGCACCCTGCGCGCGGATATTCCGATCCCCACTGCCGTCGGAGGGGAGGCTCGGACCCCCTACATTCGCAGCTGGCGCCTGTGGCCCAGCCTGGCGTTGATTTGGCCGCTGATCCTCCTGATTACTGCCCGCCGCATGGGTCGAGGTGGTTACCAGGGGGCGCCTCTGGGTTAGGAACCGCGGGGGTTGTGCGACTCTCGATCGGAAGTAGTCTTGACCCTTCCTTGCGATCCTCGCTAGACTCCCGCCCCCACTTTCGTAGTCCCACCCCCCCCGACCCGGAGCCTCGATCGGTTCTGCGATTCATGCCTCGCCTGCAATGGCGAATGACTCGTGACGAACCATCGCACAACGCTCGGATCGATCGATTACCCCCCGCCTTTCTCCGGAGAAGTATGAGCGCCATCGGACGGATCTTCCTGATTCTGAACTTGATCCTCGCGGCCGTTTTCCTGGGCTTCGCCTCGAACCAGCTGGCCCAAAAGGAAAACGTCTCCCAGTCACTCGCCACCGAGAAGGCGGCCCACGAGACGGACAAGAAGGCTGCTGCCGACAAGGAAGCCGCCCTCAACACCCAGGTCACCCAGCTCAAGACTGAGCTCTCCGGCGTGCGCGACGACCGCGACAAGGAAAAATTGACGGGGGATCGCAACGGTCGGGACCTGGCCGAAGAGAAGGCAAACAACGCGCAGCTGCGCGGTGAGCTGACCGGCATCAAGGAAAGCCTTGGCGGTTACAACTCCACGATCGCCGCGCTGACTTCCCAGAAGGACCGTTTGGTCACTGAAAGGGAAGAGGCTCAGGCCGCGCGTGACGCAGCATCCGCCGAGAAGGGCAAGGCCGACAAGGCCCGCCGCGACGCCGAAGACGCGCTGCAATCAGCCAACACCAAAATCGCATCCCTCGAGGTTGCGGTGGCCGGTGAGGTGAAGAACTCGTCGAAGCTCGACACCGAGCTGAAGGCGCTCTACGTCCTTACTGGCCACCAGCGCATCGGTACGCCCCAGCCTCTGGTTGAGGGCGCGGTGGTCGCGGTCAACAACTCGATCGCGCCCGGCCTGCTCGCCATCAACAAGGGCAGCATGGACAAGGTTATCCGTGGTTACGTCTTCGACGTCTACAACGGCAACGTCTACAAGGGCCGCGCCCAGGTCCAGACCGTCAACGACACGACCTGCTCGGCGCTGATGATCCTGACCGTGCCCACCGCGGCGGTCTCTGAGGGTGACCGCGTCACCACCCAGCTCTAAGGCCTCCGGAACCCACCCAACAGGAGCAGCCCATGGCTAGTAATCGCAAAATCACCTCGACCAAGGCCGACAAGCGCGCTGCGCCCGCCACTGTTGAGGCCATCGAAGAGAAGCAGGGGATTGGTTTGGAAAGTGGCGTCGCCATCATCACCACCATCCTCCTGCTGGTCGCCATTCTGCTGATCGACAAGGACTTGGCCACCAAGTTCCCCGGCCACGGGACCTTCTTCTAGGCGAACAACCATCCAGCCGGACCTCCGATCCGTTCGGTGGTCCTTGCCTCGGATCAGATCGGCCGGCTGCGCAACTCGCGCGGCCGGCCAATTTTTTTTCTGGCCACGAATCGCGAGTGCTTTCGTGCTCCCAATTTCGAGCCGGACGCGTAGAATCCCGCCAACCTTCGAGCCGTCGCGTCGTCGCGCGGCGCTGCGCTCTTCGAACCAGCAACTGGATTCTGAATGGCTGGCATCTACAAGCCGATGGAATGGCTCCTGGGCCGTTTCTCCGTCGACATGGGAATTGACCTGGGAACTGCGAACACGCTCGTCTGCGTGCGCGGTCGCGGGATCATTCTCAATGAGCCCAGCGTCGTCGCGGTCAAGAAAGGCACCAATGAGGTGCTGCTCGACGGCATGGCTGTCGGCAACGCCGCGAAAGCGATGCTCGGCAAGACTCCGGGCAACATCGAAGCCATTCGCCCGCTGCGCAACGGCGTGATCGCGGACTTCGAAGTGACCGAGCGCATGCTGCGCTACTTCATCACCAAAGTTCACGAAGGCCGCAACTGGGTGAAGCCGCAGGTCGTGATCTCGATCCCCGTCGGCATCACCGCCGTCGAGCGACGCGCCGTGATCCACTCGGCCGAGCGCGCCGGCGCGCGACGCGTGTTCCTAATCGACGAGCCGATGGCCGCCGGTATCGGTATCGGCCTGCCCGTCACGGAGCCGCAGGGTTCGCTGATCGTCGACATCGGTGGCGGAACGACCGAGATCGCCGTGCTGGCATTGGCCGGCATGGTGGCCGCGACCAGCTTGCGCATCGCGGGCGACGACTTTGACGAAGCGATCATCGCGCACTTGCGCCGGCACCACAATTTGGCCATCGGCGAGCTTTTCGCCGAGCGCATCAAACTCACGATCGGCTCGGCCTACCCCATGCAGCAGGAGCTGTCGATGGAGGTCAAGGGCCGCGATACGATCAGCGGCTTGCCGCGTCGCACGACGGTCACCTCGATGGAGATCCGCGATGCCCTCGCCGATCCGGTGCGCCAGATCTGCGAAGCGATTCGTACGGTGCTCGAAAGCGCGCCGCCTGAAATCTCGGCCGACCTGGTCGACACGGGCGTGACGATCGTCGGAGGCGGAGCGTTGCTGTACGGAATCACCGATGCGATCGGCCAGCACCTGGGCATCCCGGCCAAGGTCGGCGACGATCCGCTGACCGCCGTCGCGCGGGGCACGGGAGTTTTCCTCGAGAAGCTCGATGTCTTCTCCAAGGTGCTCTCGACCGACGACGACTAGGTACGGTGCCAGGCTCCATCCCAAACTGTTGCGTCGAATCAACAGCGTTGTGAACGGTCCGGCTACGTCGAGGTCTACCGGCAACGGCGCTCTGAATGCCTGGTCGGCAGCAGTTCGGGAAGGAGCCAGGCACCCGATTTTCGCTCTGTAGGGAAATCCCTCGCAGGCTGCTAGTCTTCGGCGACAGCGTCGCGCGGGGAAAACGCGGGTCCTTTCGCCTCTGATTCGTCTCGCGCGCTGAATCACCACGTGGGGGGGAATTGGCTCCGTGGGTCTGAGTTTCGCAAGGCTTGTCTATCTGACGTTCACGCTGTGCTGCATCGTGCTCGCATTCATGCCGCACGCGAATGCGACACGTTGGCTCGACCTGTGCGTAGCGCCGGCGCGCGTGCTCGGTGAAGTGGCTTCGCCGATCCGCTGGTTGGCGCGCCGCGACGCCATGGCCGCGGAACTGCAGTTGGTCGATTCGGTCCTGAGCGAGTCCGAGGAGAGTCGCGAGCTCGGGCAGGAGGAGCGTTACTTCGCCATGCCCGACGAGGAGCGCCTGATTTCAGGCCGGCGATTCGTGCACGCGCAGGTCGTGCGCCGTTTCTCCGATGCCCCCGATCGCATCGAGTGCGCGCTCGAAGAGGACGCCGCGCCGTTCATCGAGATGGACATGCCCGTGGTGCTCTCGAATTCCTATGTGGGGCGCGTGCATTCGATCGACGCGCTTCACCGGCGCATCATCGTGCACCTGGTCACCGACAAGAATTTCCGGATCGGCGCGCGCTCGGATGGAATTGACGCGAACGATCCTGGCACGGCAATGGTCGTGGGTGGGCTGGTCGCCACGAAGGATTCCCCAACGCTGATTTCGGTGCACAATCCAGAACGTGCGCTGGTTGCCAATGCGACCATCCGCGTGGACGAGGAGTTCAACAAGCACGCTCGCCACGGGGAATTGAGCAAGGGATTTCGTCTTGGAGCGCTCCAGACCGAGGCGCCCGGTCGATTCGCGATCGCGCCCGAGATCGACTTCGCCAACGGACTGTTCCGTGTGGTCGTCGTGCTTCCGCCCGAAGCGATGGTGGAAGTGAAACCGATCGACCTCGATGTTTTTGCCGACGAGAACTGGCGAGCCGTGATGGCCTACGGCGCGTGCGAACCCGCGCCGTGGCGCGAAGGCTTGAAGATCAACTTTCCGCGCCGCAGCGGTGCGCGCGAGGGCTCGGCGGTCATCGTCGGCCCGCGGCTGGTGGGTTTCATTTCGCACGCGGGAACCTTGGACAGCGACGTGGCGCTGCTCGGCGACCGGGGCGTAAGCGTGCCGGCCCAGGCGCGTGTAGAAGGCGAAGTCGCGCCGCTAGTGCTCGGCCGATTGATCGGACTCGGACGCGATCGAATGGGCGGGCCGGCGCGTTTCAGGTGGAGCCCGGTGCATGCGCTCGCAAAGGCGGCGAACGGCGCGACCATGCGTCCGGCGCGCTTGTTCACGGGCGCGGGCGAACTCGGTGTGCCTCGCGGTCTGTTGATCGGCGACACGAACTTGCCCTGTGGCCTTGGATCGTACGAGATCGAGGTGAGTGAGCGCGTCGACGCGCGTCTCTTGCGCGAGCTGTGGGTCTGGCGCGGAATCGAACTCGAAGAGGATCGAGCCAAGCTCACGCCGTGAATCGCACGTACTATTTCGGCTGGTTGTTCCTGGCCGTCTGGGCCGTCTGGCTGTGCGCGTTCTCGGGCTATCTGGTCCAGTTCGCGGGGCTGGGACACTGGGCGCCGCAATTGCAGACAGCACTCTTCGTCGCTCTTGCGGCGCGCATCCCGGTCAGCGACATCCCCAAACTCGCGCTGACCATGGGCCTCGCACGCGTGGCGGTGAGCATCGATACGCCGGCCGCCGTGCTCGCCTCCGCGTTGAGCATCGGTCTGGTGCTCAGACTCGCTCGCAGCGCGATCCAGGTCGAGAGTCCGGCGATCGCGGCCGCGCTCGCGTTCCTCGCCTGCACGCTCGAGTCGGCCTGGCTCGAAGCCGTGCACCTGCGCACGCAGGCGGCGCTCACTGCCGATTGGAACTCCGTCGAACTCGCTTGGCCGGCGGGGATCACGACCGCGATCGCGACGGCGGCCTTCGGCGGCGTACTTGCCAACCTGCCCGGACTGGGCAACTTGATCCGGAGGAAGACGTGGGCAGTCGGCGCTTCGCTCCGCTGATCGTTCTGGTGCTGCTGGGCGCGTTCGTGCTGATGGCACGACTCTATGCGGTTCAGGTGCTGCAGGCCGGCGTGTGGAGCGCGCAGGCGGATGCACTCACGCGCAACGGAACGATCGAACCGTACACGCGCGGCGAGATCGTCGATGCCCGCGGCCGTGTTCTTGCGAAAGACATCGAGAGCTACCAGATCGAGGCCGACTATCGCGATTTCCGTCGCGGCAACGCGCTGGGCGTCGTCGCGCACGCGCGTTCGGTGCTCGAGATGCGAGCGGTGTCGCTCGCCGAGGCGCGCCAGGATTTGGAGCGTTGGGCCGTGGCGCTTTGCGAATTGTCGCCCGAGGTCCTGGATGCCTTCGGGGGCGGCGCGGCACTGGAATGCGCCGGTCTGCACATCCCCGCGACGGCGACGCCCGAGGACGATTCGCGGGCCGGCCGTGCGGTCGACCTGGGTTTCTACGCAACCGCGCTCTTCGATCTGCAGGCGGGCGAGCGCTCGCGATTGAAGAAAGCTGAGAACAAGCAGCGCGCGCTCACGTTCGTCGATTGGCTTGCTGCCGAGCGCAAGCTATCTCGCGCTGAACTGGAAGCGCAACTCAACGAGCGCTGTCAAGAGGACTTGCGCTTCCTGGCAGATTTCGCTGCGCTTTCGTCGAACGAAGAGGCCGGCGCGGATGGGGAGCCTGTCGCGCGCTTGCTCGATCAGTTGGAGCGCTGGCGCAGCCAGGTCGAAGACGGCGCAGCCAGCGATCTGTTCGAAGCTTCCGCGGGCTTTCCCGCAGGCCGGATCGACGCCGGCGCGCTGTACGAGTTTTTTGACCTCGACTGGATTCGCCGCAGTCTGCGTTGGGACGAGGCTCGATTGAAAACCTGGACGCAAGCCGCGCGCTCAGCCTGGCTGGAGAGCCGCGATGGACAACTGCTCGACTTCGTGGTCGAGCGCACACGCCGCGACATGCCGCGTCCGCCGGAGCTTTCGGCTATGCCGGAGTTGTCGGCAACCCCGGCGACGGAACTCGTCTTGCGCGAGGTCGTTCGCTTGTTTGCTGCACCCGCGCGCGAACGGCGCGGCGTCCAGGCCGCCGAGAGACCTTGGTTCGAACATGGCCAGGCGCAAGTGTTCGAAGAGTTGGATTCGCTGTTCAATGTCGATGTCCCCAGCGAACTTGGCCAGGATCCGGACCTGCCGATTTTCGATTCGGACTTCGTCGACGAGGTGGCACAGGCCCCGGAAGATGTGAGCCTGCTGGCGCGCCTCGAGTTTTGGCGCAGCGACGGGACGAGCGTGGATCCGATGCTGATCGAGGACGCCGTCAAGGCCTGGCGTGCGCGCTTCAGGGGAACGCGCGATCGCGGAGCATTGCGCCGGGGATTCGAGGCGCTGTTCGCCCGGCTCGAGGACGGCTTCCAGTCGGAACTGCGCGAGCGACTCTCGCGCGTGCGCGCGCTTGCACAGGAAAGCGGAGACGCGACCGCGCACGGCAAGCTCGAGATCAGCGCCGCGCGGCGCGATCGCGCCGACGAAAAGGCGCGCTACATCCTGAAGGATCGTGGCAGCCGCCAATTCGTCGCCGTGGCGCGCCCGAGCTACGAACTGGTCAACCTGCTGACGCGCTATCCGCACTATCTGCGCGGTTTCGAAGTCACACGCGTGCACACGCGTGTACACCCGACGCAATCTGCTTACGGCGGCGCGGCCGCACGCCTATTGGTCGGACGAGTCGCGCCGCCAAATGTCGCGCGGCGTTTGTCCCAGGTGGAGATCGAACGCAACATCGCCGATCTCGAAGCCCAGGTCGGTCTTGACGAAGTGGGCATGCAAAACCTTGCGGAGTTGCGCACCGCGCTCGATCGCCCCGACGAGCAGGTCGGCGACTTCGGGCTAGAGAGCTGGTTCGAAGCGGAGCTCGCCGGCCGCAATGGTTTTCGCGAAGACCGCGGATTGTCCCAGCGCGACGCGGGAATGCGCAGCCGGCCGGCGATCGCGAAGATCGATGGAGTCCGGATCACGACGACGCTCGATGCTCAGTTGCAGCAGGAAGCCGAGTACTGCCTCGAACATCCCGATGGCGATCAGCTCAATTCTGACAACAGCGACAAGAACTGGCTGGCCAACCCGTGTGGAGCGATCGTGCTGCTCTCGCCGGATGGGGATGCGATCGTCGCCGCTTCATGGCCGCTGGTCGAACGCCCGAACGAGGATGGGCGCAGCCCGATTTCCGACGACGTGCGCGAGCGCACGCTGAGCAAGCCCGACTTTCAGCCGCCGGGCTCGGTGTTCAAACCGTTCGTCGCCGCCTATGCGCTGGACCAGCTTGGCCTCGATCCCAGGACGCAGCGCGAGTGCAGCGCCGCGATGAATCCCGGCGGCCGCGGACCTGGCTACGGCGGAGTGCACTGTCACGAGGACAAGTTGGGCCACGGCACGGTCAATTTGAACCGTGCTCTGGAGGTCTCGTGCAACAGCTACTTTGCCTGGCTCGGCGAACAGTACGACCAGCAAGGTCTTCAGGCCATGGCCCACGAGTTCGGCTTCGGCGAACCTACCGGCGTGCGCTCCATGGCAAACGCCACGCGCAGCGGTCTGCGCGAAGATACTGTCGAGAAGCTGTTCACGACTGGCAGCTTCAAAGGGCGCACCCTATGCGAAGCCGGTAACGGCCTGTCGGTCGTCGAAGCGACTCCGATGCAAGTCGCGCGTGCTACTGCCGGGCTGGCCACCGGAGTCCTGCCCAGCGTGCGCTTGGTCAGTCGCATCGGTGAGCGCGACTTGTTGCGCGAGGGACGTCCACTCAGGATTTCGAAGGCCGCGCTCGACATCGTGCGCGCAGCAATGTTCGACGTCGCCAACGGCGCTGAGGGCTCGGCGCGCCACGCGCTTTCAGCGGCGGAATTGGGTTTCACGATGGCCGCCAAGACCGGCAGCGCGGACGTGGACGCCAAGCGCATCGACGGAGATCGCGTGCTCAAGCACACCTGGGTTTCGGGTTGGTTTCCAGCCGAGCACCCCGTCGGGATCCTGGTCGTGTTCGAGCACCACACGACGCGCACCTCGACCCACGGCGCGGTCTGGCTCGCGCGCCAGTTCTTGCTGCGACCCGCGGTCAAGGCCTGGATCGCGGAAAGGGTCTCTGGCCGATGAAGGGCGCGGCCTGGCAGCCCCGCAAGACGTCGGCACTCGAGCGCATCCTCTCGGTGCGTCACCTGCGTTGGCTCGAAGTGGATTGGCACATGCTCTTGGTCGCGATCGGTTTGCTCTCGATCGGTCTGTTGCTGATCAGCGCCATGGACGACGCCGACGTGATCTGGGGCCGCGACGGACGCAACACGGTGGACTTCGCCAGGCACCTGAGGACGGTGGTCGTGGCGCTGCCGGCATTTGCCGTCGGTCTTTTTCTGCGGCCGCGCTGGGTGCGTCGCAACGCCTGGCTGCTCTTCGCCGTCTCGATCCTGATGCTCGTGGCCGTTTTCGTGCCGGGAATCGGCGGGACGCGCAACAACGCGGCGCGCTGGATCCCGTTCCTGTTTGGCTTCGATCTGCAACCCTCCGAACCGGCGAAGCTCGGCGTGATCCTCATGCTGGCCAGCCTGCTGCACCAACGGCGCATGAAGGATCTTTCCGACTGGGTGCGGCCAGGGCTGTTCGCGCTCGTGCCCATGGGACTGGTCGCGCTTCAACCGGACTTGGGCACGGCGATGACGCTCGCACCGATCACGCTTGGCATGTTCTATCTCGCCGGTGCGCGCGGGCGCAGTCTCGTCTCGGTCGTGCTCGGCGTGCTGCTGGTCGGCGTGCTCGCCTTCAAGGTCGACCTGCTGCACGACTACCAATTGCAGCGCGTGAGCACCTGGCTCGAGTCGTGGGATGCGAACTCGCTGATTCACGGGCGCAACGGGCCCGCCTTCCACACCTACCACGCACGCGTGGCGATCGGGAACGGTGGCTGGTTCGGCACCGGCCTGGGCGAGGGCGTGGCGAACGAAGCGGCGCACTTGCCCGAGCGCGATTGCGATTCGATCTTCGCCGTCGCCGCTGAGGAATCCGGTTTCGTCGGCGCCTGCGGACTCGTCGCGCTCTACGCGCTGCTGATCCTCCTGATCTTCAACAGCGCGAGCCACGTGCGTGAGCGCTTCTCTCGCCTGGTCGTCGGCGGCATCGGCATCTACTTCGCCTCGCACCTCTTCGTGAACGTGGGGGTGAACCTGGGGCTCGTGCCCATGACCGGATTGACGCTGCCGCTGCTCTCGACCGGCGGGTCTTCGCTGGCCACGTCTTTCCTGGCCCTCGGCCTGGTTCTGGGGCTCTCGTCCCATCACGAGCCCTCGCTCGACCGCGACGCATTTCAGGAGTAGCGCAAAGGGATAGTAATATCAAACTAAGCGGGGCTCAAACTGCCCACAAATGCTTTCGGGCTGCCCTGGCGCCCGAACTTCGTTGCCGGAGCACTTCTCCGGCCGTAGACTCGCCGCCCCGCACGTCCTTCAGCTACCCCGGAATCCACGCAATCATGGTCGAGTACCAAGCACTGGGAATGATCGAGACCAAGGGTCTCATCGGTTCGATTGAGGCCGCAGACGCCATGGTCAAGGCGGCGCAGGTAAGCCTCTTCGGCAAGGAAAAAGTCACCGCCGGTCTCGTGACCATGTTCGTCATGGGCGAGGTCGGTGCCGTCAAGGCCGCGACCGACGCCGGGGCCGCGGCAGCCCGCCGCGTTGGCGAGCTGGTCAGCGTGCACGTGATCCCGCGCCCGCACGAGCAACTCGTGCGCATCCTGCCTGCCATGCAACCGGTGCACAGCGCACCGGCCAAGTCGGCGGGCAAGGGCAAGGCCGAACAAAACGACTGATCGGCGACTGACGCGCGAGCGTCCGCGTGCAGCAATTCGATCCAGACTTGCGCGCCCTCCAGGAGGTGCGCGACTACGTGGAGCGCGCAAAGCGCGCTCACGAAGTCGTACACAACTGGTCCCAGGTGCAAATCGACAAGCTCTGCTCCGCAATGGCGGACGCGGGTGAGGCGGCTGCGCACGACTTGGCGCGCATCGCGGTCGACGAAACCGGCATCGGCCGCGTGCACTACAAAGTGCTCAAGAATCTGCTTGGATCGCGCGGGATCTGGAATTCGATCAAGGGCGAGCGCTCGGTGGGGATCCTCTCGCGCGACGAGCGGACGGGAATCGTCGAGATCGCGACGCCCGTCGGCGTGATCGCGGGCATCATTCCGACGACGAATCCGACTTCGACCGCGCTGGGCAAGGCGATGATCGCGGTCAAGGGCCGCAACGCGATCGTCATCTCGCCGCATCCGCGCTCGAAGCGCTGTATCGGCGAGACGGTCGAGGTCCTGCGCCGCGCGATCGAACGTGTGGGCGGTCCGCCCGATCTGGTGTTGAGCCTGACCAACCCGACGATCGAGTCCACGGGCGCGCTGATGAAGCACAAGGACGTCGCGATGATCCTCGCGACGGGCGGATCAGGCCTTGTGAATGCGGCTTACTCCTCAGGGAAACCTGCTTACGGCGTCGGTCCTGGCAACGTGCCCTGCTACATCGATCGCAGCGCGGATGTCGCGCTCGCCGCACGCTCGATCGTGACCAGCCAGAGCTTCGACAACGCGACGTTGTGCTGCTCCGAGCAGGCGCTGGTCATCGACAAGCCGATCGAAAAAGCGCTGCTCGGCGAATTGAAGAAACGCGGCGCGCACGTTTGCAGCGAAGAAGAGACGGCGAAGCTCGCAAGACTCTGCAATGTGCACGGGCACATGAACGCGGATGTCGTCGGGCTCGATCCCTGGCGCGTAGCCGAGTTGGCCGGCTTCCAGGTGGCGCGCGACACGAGCGTGTTGCTCGCCTATCAGGGCGGCGTCGGCCCGAAGTGGCCGCTGTCGATCGAGATCCTCTGCCCGCTGCTATCGCTGCACGTGGTCGATGGCTGGCAGGCCGGCTGCGACGTCTCGATGGAATTGTTGCACTACGGTGGTCTCGGTCACACCGCGGCGGTCCACGCGCGTGACGACGCCGTGCTCGAGGCCTGGTTTCTCGGCAAACCCGCCAGCCGCATCATCGTCAACGGGCCTTCGTCGATGGGCGCGGTCGGCTACAGCACGTGGTTGATGCCTTCGATGAGCCTGGGCTGCGGACCGCAGGCCGGGAACATCACCTCTGACAACATCACCTACAAGCATCTGATCAACATCAAACGCGCCGCCTTCACGCGCCGCGATTGGCCGGAGATCGAAGCCAAGGATCACGCCTGGGCTGCGCGTTTCACGCGCGAATCGGCTCCGCGCGGATCGGGACTCCCCGGAGATCCGGCGCTGGCGCTGACTTCGCCGCTCGCCGGCACGAGCGCACTGGGAGCGGGTGCCGCGAGCAACTGGCAAGGCAATGCTGCGCTCACCGCGAAGGACGGCACGCCGGCCAGCCCCTCGGCGGGCAAGGGAATCGTGCCGATGTCCTTCGTTACGCCCGCGAAGAGCGCGCTACCTGCTGCAAAAGTCCAAGCCGCGGAAAAATCGCCCGCGGGAACGACGAGCGCGACGCTGACCGCGCCGCCGATGCCGCCCGCGGCCTTGAAGGCGAGCGCCATCCCGCGCCCGCCCGCGCCGAGCTCCGGCGGCAACGTCGGAGCGCGCCTGTCCACCGCGGAGATCCAGAACATCATGGCCCACGCCGGTGCGGGCTGTCCGCTCGGACCGTGCAAGGGCTGTGAACACCACGAACCGTCGAGCGGAGCGTGCCGCGCCTGAATCCTTTCCCCGCGCGGCAGTTCCGCGCGGGCCCTAGCCAAAAGAAGAAACTCCCATGGATACCCAGATTGCCCTCGGCCTGATCGAGACCAAAGGTCTGATCGGTGCTGTCGAAGCCGCCGATGCGATGTGCAAGGCTGCGAAAGTCACGCTGCTCGGCCGCGAACAATGCGGCGGCGGTCTCGTCACCGTCATGGTGCGCGGCGAAGTCGGCGCGGTGAAAGCCGCTGTCGAAGCCGGAGCCGCGGGCGCCAAGCGCGTCGGCGAACTCGTCAGCGTGCACGTGATCCCGCGTCCCGCGGTCGACATCGAGCATTACCTGCCGAAAGTTCCGGAAGCCAAGTGAGCCGCGTCTAACGCTCGATGTCGCTGCGTTCCTCAACTCCGATCGACCTGCGCGGTGCGCTGGTCATCGACAGCCAGCAACCGCAGTTCGCCGCGACCGTCGCGGCGAATTCGGACGGCTATTTCCCCGTCGCGGGGGAGAGCGCGTTCTGGCTCGAGGCGCGGCCCGGCATCGTGATCAATCGTCTGATGGATGTGGCGTTGAAGAAATGCCGTGTCACGCCGGGCGCGCTGATCACCGAACGCAGTTACGGCACGCTCGAAGTGCACTCGCCCGACCAGGGCCAGGTACGCGAGGCCGGCCGCCTGATCCTGCAGGCCGCGGGCGTCAACTACGAAGACGGTCTCGAGGCGAACATCCTGACCGACGAAATCATCCGCCAGGTCGATTCGCACCACGCGATGCTGATCAACCGCACGCGCTCGGGCATGTTGCTGCTCGGCGGCGACACGCTCTACACGCTCGAGGTCAATCCCGCGATCTGGGTGCTCTTGGCCGCGAACGAAGCGGAAAAAGCCGCTCCGATCCGCCTCGTCGGGTTGGGCAACAACGGCGCGGTGGGGCGCTTGCGCCTGGCCGGCAGCGACGCGGAGATTGAGGCCGCGGTCGCGGCCGTGCACCGCGCGCTCGCCGGAGTTCGCGGCCGCAAGAACCAGGGGGTCGACTGATGTTCCTCGGCCGCGTGGTTGGAGAAGTCTGGGCGACGAAGAAGGCCGCTGACCTGGTCGGCAAGCGCCTGCTCGTGGTCGAAGCGCTCGACGAACGCCGCGAACCCGGCGCACCCAAGGTGACGCCGGTCGTCGCCGCCGATCCGCTCGGTGCCGATGTCGGCCAGCACGTCATCGTCGCCTTTGGCAAGGCCGCGCGTGTCGCCTGCGGCGGCGACGGGGATTTCGCTTTCGAAGCTGCGATCGTCGGCATCGTCGACGACTTCGACGTGCCCCACGCTCCGGCCTCGTGGCGTCTGCAAGCGCGTCCGAGTGCCAAGAACAACAAGGGCACGAACTGATGTTGATCGGCACTGTCGTCGGCAATGTCTGGTCCACGGTCAAGGATCCCACGCTCGTGGGTCTGCGTTTCCTGGTCGTGCAACCCTTCACGCTCGACGGCAAACCGTCGGCGGAGACGATTGTCGCAGTCGATCCGCTCGGCGCCGGCATCGGCGAGCGCGTGCTGGTCGTCTTCGGCCGCTCCGCGCGCCACGTGATCGGGCGCAGTCACGACATTGGATTTCAATGTGCGGTCGCCGGCATCGTCGACCGCATGGAGCTCGAGGACGGTCGCACGATCGGTCCGGTGCGAGCTGAAGACACGGCTGCAAAGAGTTGACGCACGAGAGACCGCGTCACGGACCCCAAGGAAAATGCCATGAATCGAAACGACCTGAATCCTGAGTTGCGCGAGGACGTCGCGCTGCGTTCGTGCATCGGCCTGCTCGAGTTGTGCTCGGTGGCCCGCGGCATCGAAGTCGCGGACACGGTGCTGTGGGAGGCGCGTGTCGAACTGCTGTTCGCCACGCCGGTGCATCCCGGCAAGTACGTGATCCTGTTCACCGGCAGCGTCGACGACGTCAAGAGTTCCCTGCGCCACGGCAGCGAAGTCGCCGGCAGCGACCTAGTCGACCAACTCGTCATCCCGCAGGTTCACGAGCAGGTCGTGCCGATGCTCAAGCGCAACGGCGGCCACGTGAAGGGCGAGCTCGACGCGATCGGCGTGATCGAGACCAACACGGTGGCCTCGGCGATCGTCGCGGCGGATATTGCGCTGAAGACGGCGACGGTCGACCTGCTCGAATTGCGCGTGGCTAACGGCCTGGGCGGCAAGAGCTTCTTCACCTTGACCGGTGAAGTCAGCGACGTGCGCTCGGCGGTCGCCGCCGGCGCGCGCACCGCGCAGGACCGCGGTCTGCTGGCCCGCGAAGTCGTGATCGCTCGCCCGCATCCGGAGCTTGCTTTCCACCTCTGATCCGAAACGCTGACGCGTCAAGGCGTCGATCGTGGCCAACAAGCGTCTGTACACCGAGTCCGACGTCGCGGCTTTGCCGCGCGGGGCCGTGCTTTCGCTGGGCAAGGACGCGCTGGCCACGCCGGCGGCGCTCGACATGGCCTATCTGCGCGGCGTGCAGGTCGTCTATGGCGACGGCAAAACGGTCGAAGGCCGAGCGCAACTTCAGGGCGACGCGTTGACGCGCATGCTTGCGCAGGACGGCACGTACATCGTGACGGTGCAAAAGGGTGGCGCGGTGATCACGCGCCTGGTCGACGGCGCGCCGGCGGCTTTTGGAAGTGTGGCGAGTCCGGGCGCTGCTGCGCCCGCGAAATAGAGATCGAAGCAATCATGGCCAAACGATTCCTCACAGCCGACGACGTGCGCCAATCGGGCGCGCGCGAGATCGTCGTCGACGAACAAACGATCGTGACTCCGCAGGCGCTCGAGGCCGCGCAGTCGGCGAACATCGTGATTCGTACGAAGATCGGCGCCTACGCCGAGCCCAAGCCAGATCGCGGTCCGGATGCGGAGCGCGCGCTGCGCTCGCTGCCGCACCTTCCCGAACCGGCTGCCGACTCTGCCGAGGGCAGCGGCGGCGGGGCCGTGATCACCGCCGTCGGCAAGAACCGCTCGGGCGTGCTCGCGGAATTGACCGGCGCCCTGGGCAAAGCCGGCGTCAGCGTGCACGACATCTCGCAGCGCGTCATCGACGGCTACTTTCACTTGATCCTGGTGGTCGAACTCGATCCCGGCGTCAGTTTCGGGCCGCTCAAGCAGCAACTGGAGTGCATGGGCGGGCCCGACGATTACGCGGTGCGCGTCATGCACCAGCGCGTGTTCCGTTTCATGCACCGCGTCTAGGCGCGCACTCTCAAGCAAGCGACACGTGCCCTTCACCGATCAAGAAATTCTCGAGACCGTGCGCATGTTTGAGCTGGAGACGCTCGACATCCGCACCACCACGCTCGGCATCAATCTGCTCGATTGCGCCGATCCCGACCTCGAGGCGACCTGCGAGAAGATCTACGCCAAGATCGTGCACCACGGCCGGCACCTGGTCGCGACGGCCAATTCGATCACCGCGGACTACGGTATTCCGATCGTCAACAAGCGCATCGCCACGACCCCGATCTCGCTGGTCGCTGCGGCCTGCGGCTCGCGCGACCTGGTGCCGATCGCGCGCGCCATGGATGCGGCCGCCAGGGAATGCGGCGTCGACTTCATCGGTGGCTTCAGCGCCTACGTCTACAAGGGTTTCACCAACTCCGACCGCGCGTTGTTCGAGTCGATACCGCAGGCCTTGAGCGAGACCGAGCGCGTGTGCTCGTCCGTCGCACTCGCCTCGACGCGCGCGGGCATCAACATGGACGCGGTCGCGCAATTCGCGCAGGTCATCATGGAGACCGCACGGCGCACCGCCGATCGCGGCGGACTCGGCTGCGCGAAATTGGTCTGCTTCGCCAACGCGGTCGAGGACAATCCCTTCGTCGCCGGCGCGCACATCGGCATCGGCGAAGCGGAGACCGTGATCAACGTCGGCGTGTCGGGACCCGGCGTGGTGCGCTCGGCGCTCGCGCGACTGGGTCCGGACGCCGACCTCCTGGCGGTCGCCGAGACGATCAAGCGCACCGCGTTCAAGATCACGCGCATGGGCGAGCTGGTGGGCCGCGAGACTGCACGGCGCATGGGCACGAGCTTCGGCATCGTCGACATTTCGCTCGCGCCGACGCCGGCGAAGGGTGACTCGATCAGCGACATCCTTGAATTGATCGGCGTCGAGCGCACCGGTGCTCCGGGCACGACCATGGCGCTCGCGCTGCTCACCGACGCGGTTAAGAAGGGCGGTGCGATGGCTTCATCGAGCGTCGGCGGACTCTCGGGCGCCTTCATTCCTGTGTCCGAGGACTCGGGCATGATCGAAGCCGTGCGCGTGGGAGCGCTGTCGCTGGCCAAACTCGAAGCGATGACCTCGGTCTGTTCCGTGGGTCTCGATATGGTCGCGGTTCCCGGCGACACACCGGTCGCCACCCTCTTGGGGATCATCGCCGACGAGATGGCGATCGGCGTCGTCAACTACAAGACCACGGCCGTGCGCATCATCCCCGTCCCGGGCAAGCGCGTCGGGGAGACCGTGGAGTGGGGGGGGCTGCTCGGCACGGCGATCGTTCAGGATCCGGGGCGCTTCTCGTGCCAGGGACTTTTCGCCCGGGGCGGGCGCATGCCGGCTCCGATCCAGAGCTACCGGAACTGAAGCTCGGCGTCTGAACTGGGGGCCGCCGCGTCCGGAAAATTGTGCCTCCCCCGGCGAGTCGAGCCGATTCCTCCCTGCCGGCCATGTTTCTGGACAGAAACACCAGCCTGGGCTCAAGACCCGGGATCCTGGTGCCGAAGCTCTGACGTGAGCGTTTCCCCCCACGATGAAGTTCCCGCGCGCCCGAGGGTGCTGGTGGTCGATGACGACGCGGAACTATTGACCGCTCTGGGGCGTTCGTTGGGTCCGCGCTTCGACGTGACGACTGCTGCGAGCGGGGCAGCGGCGCTTACTATTCTCGAATTCCAAGGGCCGTTCGCAGTCGTGGTCAGCGACTACGAGATGCCGTCCATGGACGGCACCGAGCTCTTGGCCATTGTGCACGGGCGCTGGCCGGAGACGATCGGGATCATGCTCACCGGCGTGATCGAGGTCGATGTGGCTATCCGCGCATTGCATTCAGGACGCATCCGCCATTTCCTCGAAAAGCCCTGTCGGCAAGGCGAGTTGCAGGCCGCGGTCGAGGAGTGCGCCAAGGAACATCGCCAAAAGGTGCGCGCGCGCGTGTACGAGGGTGAACTGGAGTTTTCGCGCGACGCGCTGTGGGACTTCAACGCGGCGTTGACTTCGCGGATCAAAGAGCAGACGCAGTCGCTGCGCAGGCTCAATCGTTTCGTCTCCGAGTTGAACAGTGCGGAATCGCTCGAGCAGATCGCAAAACTTGCCGCCGATGCGACTTCAGGCCTGTTGCAGCAACGCGCCGTCCAGATCGAATTGGGCAGCAGCCTTGGCGACCTGACCACGACAGCGAGTTCGGGCGGAGAACTGTCCCCCGATCGCCACCTCGAGGAGATCGTCGCCGCGGGCGGATCGGTCGGCAGGCTCGTCATCGACATGCGCGATTCCAAGCCGCGTGGACTGACGGTTGCGCAGCGCGAACTGCTGAACGCCATCGCATCGGCAACCGCCGTTGCCACCTTCAACGTATTGCGCCGGCTCGAACGCGACGAAGCCCAACAGGCGGCGATCCTCGCCTTGGCGCGCCTTGCCGAGCAGCGCGACAACGAGACAGGCAAGCACCTCGAACGCGTCAGTTTGTTCTGCCGTCTGATCGCCGAGGGCTTGCGCGAGGACGGCCACTTCCAGGACTTGATCACGGACGCCTGGATCCAGGACCTGGTGCGTTCGGCGCCGTTGCATGACATCGGCAAGGTGGGAATTCCAGACGCGATTCTCATGAAGCCCGCCAAGCTCACGCCAGAGGAATGGATCGTGATGAAGCGGCACACGGAGATCGGTGCCCAGACGTTGCGCGCGGTGATCACGGAGAACAGGAACCAGAGCTTCCTTCAGATGAGCCTTGACATCGCCTGGTGCCACCACGAGAAGTGGGACGGTTCGGGTTATCCGCGCGAAATCGCCGGGGAATCCATTCCGCTCGCTGCACGCATCCTGGCCGTGGCGGATGTCTACGACGCGCTGACGACCGTGCGGCCGTACAAGCAGGCCTGGGAACACGAACGCGCCATCGACTGGATCCGTCAAGGCGCCGAGACTCACTTCGATCCCAAGGTCGCAAAGGCATTTCTTTCGCGCCAGGCGCAGGCCGATTTCATTCGCGCTCGATACGCGGACACGGTGGACGATCTGGTGGGCTGCCAGCGCGTGTTCGGCATGGTGGGCTGATCGCCCACTGAGATTCGAGCACGAAACGAGGCGCCCGCGGGCGACGGGTCCGGCTGGAATCTGGCCTTGTGCCACGTCTGCAACGCCATGGGCGTGGTCCCGGGAGCGGGCCGGCGAGTAGGTTGCTGGACAAGTCGTGCGGCGTAGCTACCCTAGCGCCCCACGCCACAATCGGCGCCTGCCCCAGTGGTCCAGAATCCGGTCCGAATTTATCTCGTCGGCAGCCACTCGACGGGCAAAACCACGCTCGCGCGCTGGATCCGTGACCGCTACGGATTGCCGATGATCGCGGAAGTGGCGCGTGGCGTGCTGGCCGAGATGGAGGCGCCCCTCGATCAGATCCGTTCGAATCTCGAAGTCGTCGATCGCTACCAACTGCAGGTCTTCGAGCGCCAGATCGCGGCCGAACGCGAGCAGCTCTCGAGTTTCGTCTCGGATCGCGCGTTCTGCAATCTCGCCTACGCGGCGCACCACTCGACTGTGCTCGCGCGCATTT
>JAYUOR010000575.1:0-3008 GCA_043760765.1 Planctomycetota bacterium
CGAGTTGGTGGGAGTACCAATTCACCTACGTCTACTCCGAGAAGACGGGCAAGCTCAGCGAAGTCACTGCCGCAGCTTCCAAGGACACACTCCTGAACGCGTTCGTGCTCGCGGACAAGGTTGCGGGCGCCCGTTCCTGCTCTGCTCGTTCAGCGACATGCTCGACTACAAACCCTGGGCCGACGAGTTGTGGGCCTATGATCTGCGAGAAGAGAAGTGGACGCTGATTTCAAACGGAAATGGGCTCGGGCTTTCGCCCGATCGTTCCAAGGCGACCTTCTGGCGCTCGGACGATTTTGCTTTCCATTGCCTGTATGTCTGGGATATCCCGACCGGCGCCATTCGCCCGATCGTCTCGCTGAGTGAGGCCGATCCAGGTTCAGGCACGAGTTGGAATACGCGCTGGTCGCGGGATTCGAAGGCGATCAGCATTCGCGGTGACTGCACCGGGTTCGAAGACGCTCGCGGCGACTACCAGGAGTTCGACTTCATCTACCTGGTCTCGAGCGAGAAGCTCGTTTCGTGCAAGTAGCTATGGGCCGGGTTACCCGGACAAATTGATCGGGTAGCCCTGACTCTGCTCCCTGACGTCGAACCGGCCCCCCCGGGCCAAGGTAATCCCATGCCTTCAATGACTCGGACTCGTCGCTTGCCTCTGCTCGGCTGTGCTCTCTTCGTGACACTTGCGGCTTGTGCCACGGACCGCGATAGAGAGGCCCCGAAATCACCGCAGGAGACGGCGCAGGCACCCGCGGCAGCGGCCGACAGCTCGGCAAGTCCGGCGGTCGCGGTGGGAGTGCCAGGTGCGCCCGCCGCGGCGGCGGACTCTCGTTTGGCCAAAGACGCGGCGAGGCGAGCGGCCGACGCTGCTCCGGCCGAGCCAGTTGCGTCGGCACTCTCCGTGCAACCGCAGGCGATCGGCGTGGCCCTCGATTGGCTGAGCAATCACCAGGCTCCCGATGGTCACTGGGATTGCGCAGGCTTCACCGCGCAGTGCAAGGACCCAAGTTGCGCCGGAGCGGGCAGCTCGACCAACGACATCGGAGTCACCGGGCTCGCTCTGTTGTGTTTCCTCGGCGCCGGCGAGACCCACGATCACGGGACGCACGCGCTGACCCTCAAGAAGGGGCTGAACTACCTGCGCTCTGTGCAAGACTCCGACGGTTGCTACGGCAAGCGCATCGGTCAGCACTTCATGTACAACCACGCGTGCGCCGCGCTGGCGATGACCGAAGCCTACGGCATGACGAACAACAACGTCTTCAAGGAGCCGGCGCAGCAGGGAATCAATTTCATCCTGCGCGCACAGAATCCGTACTCGGCTTGGCGCTACGCGTTTCCGCCCGACGGCGACAACGACACGTCGGTCACCGGTTGGATGATCATGGCGCTCAAGTCGGCCCAGCTGTCGTCGCTCACGGTCGACAAGAATGCCTTCCAGAGCGCGATGAATTGGATCACTGACGTGACCGATCCGGTGACCGGCCGCACCGGTTATTCCGAGCGGGGCAGCTCGCCTTCGCGACTGACGGAGACGATGCTGAAGTTTCCCGCCGAACGCAGCGAATCGATGACCGCCGTGGGGATGGTCGTGCGCTGCTTCGCGCAGAGCGACGTCAGGAGCAAAGATCCAATGCTCGACAAGGGCGCGCAGTTGCTGGTCAGCATGCTGCCCACGTGGAATACGGCCAGCGGTGATATTGACTTCTACTATTGGTACTTCGGGACGCTCGCGATGCTGCAGGTCGGTGGCGAGCGCTGGGACAAGTGGCGCACTGCGCTCGAGACCGCGAGCGGCGGCCACCAACGCAGCGACAAGAGCCAATGCGCGGCCGGTTCGTGGGACGCACTCGATCCGTGGTCCACGAGCGGCGGGCGCATTTACGCGACGGCTTTGAATTGCCTCAGCCTCGAAACTTGCCAGCGCTACAAGGACGTTCGCAAGTAACGGGTCTCACGCGAGGTACTTCCAGCGACGTGGGATAGACCCTCAGGCTGCGGCCGACCGCCGGCCTGGAAATCAAGACCGATCGTCAGTTGGCCCAGATTACGCTGACGAGCGCGGTCGTCTGCTGCTCCGATGTTCCGCTGTCCGTTTCGAATACGGATTCGTCGGACCAGTCGTGGCGCAGGTCTAAGCGCAGGCGCAGGCTGTCGTCGAGCTTGTACTCCGGGGTCAACGTGACTTCGCGCAGGGTCTGGGCCGTGAGCGTGCGCGCGCCGTCGCCGTCGTCGAATTGTTCGGCCCGCAGCGCCAGCGAGAAGTCCGCAGTGAAGTTGTAGCGGGCATAACCGGCGACACCGCTCCACGTGCCTTTGCCGCCGCTCAACGCCGCGTGGTCTTCCATGCCGTAGTCGGCGTTCGCTCCAAGCGTGAATCGGTCCGTCGTCTTCCAGAGCGCCACCAGATCGACGACATTGCGCGAATCGCCATTGTCATCGTCCTGTTCCGGCCCGCCGATGCCGTTCAGGAAGAAGGTCCACGCTGTGCTCGGTGTGTACGCGATCTGCGCGCCTACTGACTTCGCGTTGTTGTTGTCGCGAACGTTGTCCCAGCCGTTGACGATGAACAACTGAGCGCTGAGCTGCTCACAGAACGTGTAGCCCATCCGCAATCCGGTATGCGTGAATGGAATCGCGAAGCCGAACAGGAACGAGCGCGTCGCGTTGTCGTTCCAGCCGTCGTAGCCCTCGATCACCTCCATGCCCATGTGCGTGACGTGCTTGCCAAGGTCGAACCGCAAGCCGCTGCCCACCGGCGCGACCCAACTGACGTAGGCTTGCTGCAGGTCGAAGTCCTCGGCCTCGCCGCCCGTGAGATCGCGGAACAAGCCTCTGGCCGCCGCTGCTTTGGGGACCGTGCTGCCGGCCGTCAGGTCGACGCGGAAGCCAGAGTCGGACGGTTTGCTGACAGGCTTCTGCAAGACCAGCTCTGCGACTGGAATCTCGAAACTGTCCGCGGGGGCGTCGAACACGCGGTACTGGCTTGTGCGCGAGTGTGGACTGTT
>JAYUOR010000576.1:0-3007 GCA_043760765.1 Planctomycetota bacterium
CTGGCCGCCGATGTTCGTGCCCGATCCCGGGATGTAGAGCACGGTGGTCACGCCCGAGGCGAGCGCGCGGTGCATGTTGGGATTGTTCGGCACCACCGTCGACTTCACGCGCAGGTCGGGGTTGGCGAGCAAGACCATGTCGTTGATGTCGAAGTTGCCGCCGACGTGCGAGTGCAAATCGATCATGCCGGGCATCACCCAATTCGAGCCGACATCGTCGAGGACGTAACCGTCGGGAATCGCGGTCTCCGCAGCCGGTCCGATGCCGACGATCTTGCCGTCCTTGACCAGCACGATCGCGTTGTCGATGACCTGCGGACCATCCCAGGACGCGACCAGCGCCTTGGCCGTCTTCAGCGCGAGCCCTGGGGCACCGCGGCTGCCGGGATCGGGCGCCGCCGGCGGTGTCGTCGAGGCGCGCTGGGCCAGAGCGGCGCCTGAAAGCACCAAGGCTCCCAGCACTGTGAGTCCAAGCTCTGTCGTCTTCTGATTCATGAACTTCTCCGCGCTGCGATCGAAACGTGCCGCGAGCGAAGGCCCGC
Source organism: Planctomycetota bacterium (assembly GCA_043760765.1). Taxonomy (GTDB): domain Bacteria; phylum Planctomycetota; class UBA1135; order UBA1135; genus JADJQU01. Next base: position 543 of record JAYUOR010000576.1, read on the forward strand.
GGCAGAAGCTGTCTAGCGAACCTCTTTGCCGGCGACCCATGCGCGCAGCACGCTCGTAGCGGGCTCGAGCGGCGCGCCGTCGAGCAACAGGACGTCACCGTCCATGCCCGCAGCAAGTTTTCCGACGCGTTGGTCGATGCGCAGCATCGCTGCCGCGCCCGAAGTGAGCGCGCGGAAGGCGACGTCGGGCGAAAGGCCCTGGGACACGGCGTAGGAAGCGAGCAGCGGAAGTTCCGCGGCACCCTCTTCGGCCTCGCTCTTGAACGCGATCTGGATCCCGTTGGCGGCGAGTTCCGCGTAGCGGTTGACCATGCTGCTCGCTCCGAGCTTCGGATCGAAGCCTTGCACGGCCGCCGAGAGCAGTACACCGCTGACCCGTCCGCGCAACTTCGCGGCGAGCTTCACCGAGTCGCCCGCGCCGAACAGGATCGGCTTGATGCCCGCGGCTTCGAACGCGGCAACGCACTCGAGCACTTCGTCGTCGCGATCGACGTCGACCATGACGCCGCGATTGCCGAGCATTGCCTGCCGCAGACCCTCGAGCCTGGCGTCGATGCCCGGCGCGCGCGGTTCGCCCTTGACTGCCTCCGGCTTAGGTTCGTCCTTGGTGCGGCGGCGTTCGGGGCGGCGCGCGTAGTCGAGTTCCTTGGAAGTGCGCTCGAGCACGAAGCTGAGTTCCGTTCCGCCGAGCGAGAGCTTGCCGTCGAGCTTGCCGTCCTTGAATTCGCCGTGCAACGTCACCGCACCGCGCGAACCCTTGCCGGTCGCTTCGAATTTGCGCTCCTTCGGCGGCTCCTTGCCCTTCTTCTTAGGATCGTCCTTCTTCGCGTCGTCCTTCTTGGGCTCGTCTTTCTTCGCCTCGTCCTTTTTCGGCTCATCCTTCTTGGCCTCTTCCTTCTTGGCCTCTTCCTTCTTCGCCTCTTCCTTCTTGTCGCCCTCGGCGCCGGCTTCCTTCGCATCCTTGGCGGGCTTCTTGGCGTCCTTCGGAGCTTCCTTTTCCTTCTCGATGTAGCTGCCCGAGAGTTCGATCAGCGAAGCGGACAGCGGATCGCAACGCAGCGAACCGGTGAGCTTGTCGCCCTCGTGCTCGAGCCGCAGGCGGAAGTTCGAGGCCTCGCCGTAGGGCGGGACGATGAGTTTGGCTTCCCAGATCCCGTTGACCGGATCGCCTTCCTCTTCCTTCTTCTTTTCGTCCTTCTTCTCTTCTTTCTTTTCGCCTTCCTTGGCGTCGGCGGAGGCGGGTTTGTCCTTGTCGTCCTTCTTCTCTTCAGCGGCGACGACCGGCGCGGGCGGCGGCGGGACGAACTTGGCCTTGGCCTCTTCGTAGGTATCCCACTTCTTCTTGTATTCGACGGCCTTGGTGAGCGCGTCGCGAACAACGCGGCCGGACTCCATGCGATTGCGGTCCGACCACATCATGCGCATCGCAGCCGGATCCTCGACGATCATCGTCGTCAGGTTCTCGCCCGCAGGCTTGTACGCCATCATGTTGACGCCCGCCGGATTCTGTCCGCGCGGGGACATCATCACCGTCGTGATGCCGGCCTTCGCCACGCGCCGATCGGTGGCATCACCGATTTCGACGATGCGCGAAAACTGGAAGTCGGCATCGGGCGTGCGCTGCGAACCTTCGAGACCGAGGTAGCCGAACGAATCGATCATCCCCGGCATCGCCGCAAATCCGCGCACGACGCTCGAGCCCGCGGGATGCGAGACGCGTCCGCCGACTTCGACGATGCGGCCCTTGTCGAGCAGGATCTGACCGGGACTCAGCACGGAGCCGTCGCCGATGTAGAGCTTCTCGACCTCGATGACCACGGGGCCCGGTAACTTCTGCGCGGCGCGCGCCGCATCGGCGCCGAACGCTCCGGCCGCTTTCGCGCGCGCATCGGGATCGATCGCGGTGTCGCGAGCGGAGTTCCAGCGTTCGTCGCCCGAGATCCAGGTCGCGAGCACACTGGAAGTCGCCAGGATCGGCGCGCCGTTGAGCACGCAAAAATCCGCGTCCTTGCCCGCGGCGATCGAACCTAGGCGTTGCGAAACGCCGAGGATTTCCGCCGGCCCGAGCGTGATTGCGCGCAGCGCGGCGTCGGCGGAGAGTCCGCCGCGTGAAGCCAGCGCCGCCGCGTAGCGGATGTTGCGCGGACGCATGTTGGTCGCCGGAGTAATCGCAAGATGCACACCCTTCTCGGCAAGCTTCGCGCAAACGTCGTAACGCGGCCAGGGCACGTCGTCGCCGCGCCCAAGGTCGCGGCCGCCAGTGCCGGGCTGCATGTCAACCTCGAAGACCACGGCCACGTTTGCGCCCGCAATCTCTGCGGCTAACTGGTCGGCTTCGCGTCCGCCGTTGAGAATCAGCGGCAGGCGAACCTGTTCGGCGAAATTGAGCAGCGCGCGAATTTCATAGGCGCTCTGCGCTTCGATGCGCCAGGGCGTGCGCGCCTCCCACAGCACGCGGCCTTCGC
>JAYUOR010000577.1:0-3004 GCA_043760765.1 Planctomycetota bacterium
TCGAGCACGCGTTTTTTCGGCGGCGGCGCGGAGTGCGAGTGCTCGAAGACACGCTGCATGTGAATACCGAGCGCGCCCTCTTCGTCGACGAGGACCGCGGGCGAGTCCTTGAGCCGGCTCGAAAATCGCACTCGCGAAACTTCGTCGGACAACGAAGACTCGAGCGACTCCAACCAGGCACGCGCGTCGCGCTCGCGGGTTTCACGTTCCTGCTTGGCGCTCTCGCTCTCCCAGCTCGCTTCGCCGCGACCGACCGAGACCAGGCTCTTGCCCTGATATTCGCGCAGGTGTTCGAGCACCCAGTCATCGACCGGATCGACGAAGAAGATCACTTCACGGCCGCGGGCCTTGAGCGCCTCGAGGTGCGGCGAGCGTGCCGCGGCGGCCGCGTCGGTGGCGCTCAAGTAGAAGATCTCCTTGGTGTCGCCGGGCATCCGCACGATGTACTCGTCGAGCGTGCAGAGCTCATCGCCCGCGGAACTCGCGAACAAGGCGATGGCGGCAATCGCCTCGCGATGGTCGGCGTCGAAGACCATGCCTTCCTTGATCGTCGTGCCGAACTGACGCCAGAACGATTCGTAGTCCTTGCGACGGTCCTTGAGCAGCGTGGCATAGGTGTCGAGCACCTTCTTCGTAAGACGCTTTTTGATCTGCGGGATCTGGCGATTGGACTGCAGGATCTCGCGCGAGACATTCAGCGGCAGGTCCTGACTGTCCACGACGCCGCGCACGAAGCGCAACCAGGTCGGCAGCAACACCTCGCACTCGGCCATGATGAAGATGCGCCGCACGTACAGGCTGACCTGCGGCTTGTCACTGCGGCCTTCGAACCAACCCGGCGGCCGCTCGCTGGGCAGATAGAGCAGCGCGTTGTATTCACTGGCGCCCTCGACCTTGAATTGGATCGCCTCCAGCGGCTCGTTCCAGTCGTGGGTCAGGTGCCGATAGAACTCGGCGTGTTCCTCCTTCGTGACTTCGTCCTTGGGCCGCGCCCACAGCGGGCGGCGCGTGTTGAGCACGACGACCTTGCTGCCGTCCTCGAGCTTGTCTTCCTTGAGATTGCCCGCGGGGCCAAAAGTCTTCGCGTCGATCACGATCGGATACTCGACGAAATCCGAGTAGCGCCGCACGAGATCACGCAGCACGAAGTGATCGGCGAAGTCCTGGAACGCAGACTCGTCTTCGTCCTCCCCGCGCGCCTTGAGGAACAACTCGACCGTGGTGCCGACTGGCGCGTCGGGGGCGTCCTCGATCTCGTACTCGCCGTCGCCCTTCGAGCGCCAGCGTGTGCCGGCGCTTTCATTGGCGCGGCGCGTGACCACCACGATTTCGTCGGCGACCATGAAGCTCGCGTAGAAACCGACGCCGAACTGGCCGATCAGTTGCGGCAGTCCGGCGGCCTGCTTCTCGCGCGCGGCCTCGAGGAACTTGCGCGTGCCCGATCGCGCGATCGTGCCGAGATTGGCGATGACTTCCTCGCGGCCCATGCCGATGCCGTTGTCGCGCACGCGCAAGATGTGCGCGACATCGTCGCATTCGAGCACGATGCGCGGCTCGACCGACGAATCGGCGAGCGCAGAATCGGTCAGCGACTCGAAACGTCGCTTGTCGAGCGCGTCGCTCGAGTTGGAGATCAGCTCGCGCAGGAAGATCTCGCGATGGCTGTACAGCGAGTGGATCATCAAGCTGAGGAGTTCCTTGACCTCGGCTTGGAAGGGGCGGGTTTCTGTACTGATGCTCATGGAGTGAGAAACATTGCTTGCTTGCGGAAGGGTCAGTGGGTCGGCGATCCGAGTACGAAATCGACCTCGAAAAGTTGGTAGCGGGCGCGCAGCATGCCGAGCGCCTCGTAGGTGGCCATGGCCGCGACGTTGTCGCGTTCGACGTACAGCCGCAGGCCAACGACCTTGGCTCCGTCGCCGCTAGCGCCGGCTGTGCGCGCCTGTGCTTCGAGCCAGGTGTACATGGCGCGGTAGATGCCGCGCCGGCGCGCGCTCTGGACGACGTAGACGCTTTGGATCCACCAGAACCAGCCGTTGCGCCAATCGCTCCACTCGCGCGTGACCAGTAGACAGCCGACCAGCGCGCCGGCGCGCAGGGCAACCACGTAGAATCCGCGCTCGTCATTCTCGAACACTGCGCGCGTCCCCGCGGTCAGGCGCGCGCGATCCAGCGACCTGCCCTCCGTCTCGCGGGCCATCTCGGCGTTGAAACCGACGATCGTGGGCTCATCGGCGGGCGTGGCCAGCCGGACTTCGATCGGCAGTGTCGGCGGCTGGTGCATCGCGCCAGGATAGCCTGCGGGCGGCCGGTGGCCTGCGCTGGAGTCCTCCGGCACGGAGCTACTTCGAGTCCTTCGGTGGTTCGATCTCGTGATCGCGAACCTGCTCACCGCCCGGAATCAGGGAAAACACCCAGGCATTGTGCTGGAAGTAGGCCAGAGCTTCGGGATCCTTGCGCTGGCCGCTGATCACGTTCACGCCGCTCGCCACCCCACCACAGGCATAGTAGCCCGCGCTGACGCCCCCCACGGCGGCATAGCCGGCGCTCGCGCCGCCGAGCGCGAAAACGCCCGCGGCAAGTCCGCCCCAGGCCAGCAGTCCCACGCTGAAACCGCCCAGGCTGACCAACGCAAACGTGAAGCCGCCGAACGCGATCACTCCTCCCGCGGAGCCGCCGATCGCGATGCCACCGATGGCCTTGGGACCGATCGCGATCCAGCCGCGGGCGGTCTTCTTGCGCCCCTGGCGATGCGCCTGGCTGACAATGTGAACCAGCGGCCAGCCGAGGAAGCTGGCGTCCGAGCGAAATTCAGGGCACTCACCCATCATGGTTCCGCGATAGGCGGCCCAGGCGCGCCTCAATCGTCCGCCCTGACGCGCATGGGCCTGGGTCGTCAAACCCAGCGCCAGAGTGCTAAGGCTCTGTCACGGAATAACAGGTCCATTTCGGCGAGCAACCGTCGTCGCTGGCAAGGCGCGCCGACGCAGGCAACCTGCATGGT
>JAYUOR010000578.1:0-3003 GCA_043760765.1 Planctomycetota bacterium
CTGCGTTGGCGTACTCTGAAGGAATTCGTAGAAAGTACACGGCTCTGACTTTGGAGTCCCGGGCTTCCCTTGCGCAGCCTCGTCGCTCCATGTTCTGATCGCCTGCGCAGCGGCAGAGGGGTTTTGCGCACTTGCCGCGCGTCGAGTCGTCGTCTGTGGCTCTCCCGCGGGAGGGTCGACCGGAGAGAAACATGATCCGTTCCGCTTCAGCTCCGCATGCACTGCTCCCCCGCCACGGTCTGCGTTGGATTGCCTGCTGGCTACTGGCTGCGGCCGCCGCGGCCGGTCTGGTCGGCCCCGCGCACGCCCAGGCACCCAAGGCCTTCGAAAACTTCGAGGACACCGTAGACCTCGGCTTCAAGATCAAGGTGCCCAAGGACTGGAACTTCATCCCGCCTCAGCCCGGCGACGCCAACCTGATCGGAAAGTACGACCCCAAAGGCGACAAGGGCATCGACATCAAGGGCCGCTACTGGACCTACCACGTCTGGCTGGTCAAGTTCGATCGGCGCAAGAAGCCCGGCGACGACGCGGCCAAGGGCGCCGAACACAGGGTCGTCGTTCCGGGATACAAGAACGTCGAGGCTTTCATCCGCGGCAACGAGATCGAGGTCTCGGGCAACTGGAAGAAGAACGACAAGGAAGGCGGCCCGCTGCAGATTGCCGGGGTGACGGCGAGTTCAAGCGTCTTCGAACTGACCAAAGACGACACGCCGCTGCGGCTGTACGTCGCTCAATACAAACTGAGCGACGACCTCGATATCGCGCTGATCGCCAACGGTCCGGGCGACGAGAAGAAGTGGCAGAAATTCGAGGGCGCGTTCCAGACCATGGGCCGCAGCCTCAAGCGCATCGAACTGGAGAAGATCGATGCGGCGGAAGCGAAGGCCGGCGACAGTCCGCTGCGCTCGCGCAAGCGCGCCGAACTCGACGCCCAGGTCAAGAGTCAGCCCGGCTGGAGTCTGTACGAGACGCCCAATTACTTCATCATCTCGAACAACACGGACAAGGAGTTCATCGACGAAATGATGGTGCGCATCGAGGCGATCCGAAAAAGTTACGAGGAGACCTATCCGGCTGAGAAGGTGCTCGAATTGCAGAAACTGCGCGATGCAACGCGGGCCAAGAAGAAGGCCGAGGACGAGGCCGCGGGCAAGAAGGACCCGCCCGAGGGCGGCGAAATCCCTGCTCCTGATGACAACTCCGAAGGCAGCACCAGCGCGAAGGGCGCGAGTTCGCTCGAACAGTCGCGCTGCAGTGTCGTGCGCGTCGTGCAGGACGCGAACCAGTACCGCAGCTACGGCGGCCCTCCTGGATCCGCGGGATATTGGAGCCCGGGTCAGCGTGAACTCGTGATCTACGACGACAAGGCGCAAGGCGGACGTCGCAACACCTGGGCGACGATGAACCACGAGGCCTTCCACCAGTACATCTTCTACTTCTTCGGGAACCTGTCTCCGCACTCCTGGTACAATGAAGGCACGGGTGATTTTTACGCGGGATATCAGCTGAAAAACGGGCGCTTCGAGTTGAAGCCCTTCGACTGGCGCGTTTCGACGATCAAGGAAGCAGCGCGCCAGCGCGCCAGTGGGAAGCAGACCTTCATCCCGATCAAGGAACTGGTGCGCTACACGCAGGCCGAGTACTACGGGAACAACAAGTACAAGCTAGGCGGTGGCGAGAACTACGCCCAGGGCTGGTCGTTCATCTGGTTCCTGCGCACCGGCCCGAAAAACGCGCGCGGCTGGAACAAGGCCTGGACGCCGATCCTCGACAACTACTTGCGCGCGCTCGTCGAGACTGATGATCTCGATCAGGCCGTCGATCAAGCCTTCGCCGGCGTCGATTTCGACGAGATGGAAAAGGCCTGGCTCGACTACACCCTGGCGATCTAGGCCCACCATGCAAGACACATTCGCGCGCCGCGCAGGGTTCTTGATCCCACTCGGGCTCGCCGTGCTCGCGACGCGCGCCGCCGCGGACCGCCTGGTCACGACCGATGGACGCGTACTCGAAGTCAAGAAGGCGCGCGTAGACGGCGCGGGTTATCGCTTGAGCTTCGAGAACGGCGAGATCTTGCTCAAGGACAAGGCCGCGGTAAAAGCCGTCGAAATCGAAGGCGACATGTCCGACTACGTGCCCAAGGACGAGAGCGAGCGCGCCAACCTCGAAAAGGGCTTCGTCAAATACGCCGGTGCCTGGATGACCAAGCAGGCCTTCGAGAACAAGCTCGCCGAGCAGCACGCCAAGACCAAGAAGCGCACTGAGGAGATGCAGGCCCACGCCGACTTCGACCACGGCTGGACGAAGGAAACCGCGCACTTCGCGCTGCGCACGAACTCGTCGGCGGAGTTGCTCGAATACTACGGCAACCTGTTGGAGAGCTACTACTCGCTGATGGACGACCGCTTCGGCATCAACCCCAGCCCCTCGCTGCGGCGCACGAAGATGGAGGTCAACATCTACAAGAACCGCAAGGAGTTCACGAAGTACACGAGCATGCCCAACGGCGTCGCGGGTTTTTTCAGCCCGAGCGACAAGACGCTGAATTTCTTCCACGACTACGACGAGCCCGACATCTCGAACTGGGTCAGCCTGCACGAGTGCACGCACCTGCTGACGTTCCTGATCGACCCGCAATACGTCTCGCAGATCTGGGTCAACGAAGGTGTCGCGGACTTCTTCGGTTCGGCGGAGATCGTCGTCGATCCCAAGAAAGCAAAGATCGCGATCGTGCCGGGCAGGCTGCAGACCGACCGCGTGTTGACCGTGCAGCAGGCGATCACGGAGGGCAACGACATCAAACTCGAGGATCTGTTCAAGATCACGCGCGACGAGTTCGAGGCCTTCCAATACGCGCACGCCTGGTCGTTCGTCTACTTCCTGAATCAGACGCCCAAGTACAAGAAGGGCTTTGATCGCTTCTTCAAGGACCTCTACACACTCGCCAAGGGCATCAAGTTTGATGTGGTCCCCTACGCCGACTTCGGTGGCGGCACGGGC
>JAYUOR010000579.1:0-7749 GCA_043760765.1 Planctomycetota bacterium
CGCGACGTGCGGAAAGAGCCAGCGATCCTGGCGCAGGTCAGGGTCCTCGGCGGGCACCGAGACGATCAACTTGTGCAGATCGCGAAAGTGCCAGCGCACGGAATCGGTCACACCGGCGCCTGAGAACGACTGCGTGAACGGCACGTGCGTCGCGCGCGTGTTGTGAATCACGATTTCGAACTTGTCCGCTTCGCCGAGGAAGCGGCCGTTGCCCATGTACGGCCCCTTCTGCTGACGCTCGGCCGGGAAGTCGGCGTCGGTCACGCGCAGCAGCAATTGAAAGCGCGTGTAGAACTCCTCGCCGCGCATCGCGAACAGATGCAGGCGCAGGAACGGGTCGAGCTTCTTCACCTTTTCGGGCACGCTCGGCAAGACCAGGCGCAAGCGCGCGAGCTCGGCTTCGACGCGGGCCTTGTCCTTCAGGTCGACGGTCGCCGGACCGAGGCTCGAGGCCCAGCGCAGGTGCGCGGTTTCTATGAAGACCCACTGCGTCGCCGAATAGTTCGCGACGATGTCCGCCGAGCCTTTGGGTCCGATCGTGATCGGGCCATGCGAAATCACGCCGGCCTTGGCCTTCACGGTCGGATCGTTCTTGCACCAGGGGCAGATCTCGGCCTGCGACTTGTTCTGGGCGCCAAGAGCGCTCAGGGCGAGGACCAGAAGCATGACCAAGCGAGTGAACATGGAAGGCACACGACAATAACGCGCCGGAATTGCTCTGACACCGCATTTCGGACTTGGCACCCTGGTCGGCGTGAAAGTTCCCGGCCACAGACTCTTCGACGTGCGTCGCGACGAAATCGGGCTGGCCGCGGCCGGCTGCCTTTTCTTCTTCTGCCTGCTGGCATTCAACTACGTGCTGCGGCCGGTACGCGACGAGCTGGGCATCTCGGGTGGGCCGGAGAAACTGCCCGGGCTGTACACGGGCACGTTGATCGCCACGCTCGTCTTCAGCCCGCTGTTCGCCTGGCTGGTGTCGCGGATGCCGCGCAAGAGCTTCATCTCGATCACCTATCGGTTCTTCGCGCTGGTGCTGGTGGGCTTCTATTTCTGGATGCGCGGCGCCGAAATCAAGGGCTCGCTGGCCAGTCAGGCCTTCTTCATCTGGTTCAGCGCGTTCAACCTGCTCTTGATCTCGATCTTCTGGGGCTTCCTCGGCGATCTTTTTCGCAATGAACAGGCGAAGCGTCTGTACGGACTGATCGGCGCGGGCGGCACGCTGGGAGCGATCGCGGGCTCGCAGGCCACGAGCTGGTTGATGGACCGGCCGGATCATCCCGACCCGGTGACCCTTCTGCTCTTCGGTGCGCTGCTCCTGGAGATCTGCGTGCAGTGCATGTGCTGGATGGGGAACCACGCACCGGCGAACCCGCCGCCGGCAAACATCCACGAACCCGAGCGGCCTGACGTTCTCACCGGCCTGCGGCTGGTATCGCAGAAGCCGTACTTGCGCACGCTGTGCCTGTACATGTTGCTGCAAACGATTTGCGCGACTTTCCTCTACTACCAGCAAGCGAACATTCTCTACGAGCAGATGCCCGATCGCGCGCAGCGCACGGTCTTCCTGGCCGACATCAGTTTCTGGGTCAACACGATCAGCCTGTGCTTCCAGGTTTTCTTTACCGGCAAACTCTTGCAACGCTTCGGCATCGTGCTGAGTCTCCTGCCGCTGCCGCTGATCGCGGTCGGAGGCTTCTGCGGACTGGCGAGTTTTGGCTCCTTGCTGGCGATCCAGGCCGCGATGATCCTGTCGCGCTCCTGCGAATATGCGACCGCCAAGCCCGCGCGCGAAACGCTCTACACCGTCGTGTCGCGCGCCGAGAAGTACCAGGCCAAGAGCTTCATCGACACTTTCGTCTACCGCGGAGGCGACACCATGGGCGGCTGGGCATTCCACGGGCTTTATGCTCTGGCCAAGCTCCCGCTCAGTGGCATCGCCTGGATGGCCGTGCCACTGGCGGGCATCTGGGCAGGCGTGGCGGTCACCCTCGGCAGGCGCCAGGAACGGCTCGCCAAGGCAGCGGAAGGCCTGGAGTCTCAAGCAAAGCGGGCCTAGTCACTGGGCCATGTCCCACCTGCTCGAAGAATCTTCCGTGGATCAGGAACTTCAGAGCTGGGTCGAATTGCGGCGCACGCGCGATCGCCGCGGCGGGCAGCAACTGTCCTTGATGCTCGAGGCCGTGCACATCGAACACGGCATTTTCCAGCAGCACGCGGAAACGATTCTCGTCGTGCGGCCACAGGACGTACAGCGCGCGAGCGAAGAGTGCGAGCGCTACGAGAAAGAGAATCTCAACTGGCCGCCGCGTGGTGAAGCGCTCGGCAATCTCTCGGAAGGCTTGATCGGCGCGTTTGGCTGGGCCGCGATTTTCACGGTGGTCGAAGTCTTGGTGCGCGCGCGTGCGCTCGATTTCGATTGGTTCGGCCGCGGTCGCGGCCTGGCCGGCGCCGAACGCTCGGGCGAAATCTGGCGCGCCGTGACGGGCCTGTCGCTGCACGTCGACCTCTCGCACTTTCTTTCCAATCTGCTGTTCGGCGCGCTGTTCACGATGCTCGCCTGCGAACTGGTCGGCGGCGGCCTTGGTTTGAGCCTGATCCTGATCTCCGGCGCGCTCGGCAATCTGGCCAATGCCCTGCTGCAGGATCCCGCGCACGCCTCGGTCGGAGCTTCGACCGCCGTGTTCGCCGCCTTGGGTCTGCTCGTCACCTACCAGTGGCGGCGCCGGCATCAGCTGAAGCAGAGCGCCTTCCGCCGCTGGGCACCGCTGTTCGCCGGCGGCTTCCTGCTCGCGAGCATGGGCCTCACGCCCGAAACCGCGCAGTTCGCGGCGCGTTCGGTCGACTTCGGCGCGCACGCGACCGGGTTTGCGGTCGGAGCTCTCGGCGGAATCGCGCTCAGCCTTTTCCGCGTGAAGCAACTCGGCAACCCGACGCTGCAGACGGCGGCCCTGGCTTTCGCTCCGGCCATGTTCGTGCTCGCATGGTGGTCGGCGTTCTAGAATGACCAGCGATGGCGCTGAACGTCGAGGAATTGCGCGCGGCGATTCTGGCCGGTGAGGGCCGCGAAGTCGAGTTCAAGCGCGGTCTGCCCAACGACCAGAAGATCGCGCGCAGTCTGTGCGCGTTCGCGAACACGCGCGGCGGGCTGTTGTTCATCGGTGTCACGGACTCGGGGGAGCTCGAGGGCGCGCCGCAGCCAGAGGCCACGGCGAAGAAACTTGCCCTGGTTGCCGCGCAGTGGATCGAGCCGGCGATCGCACCGCGCATCGAAGTGATCGCCATCGACGGTGTCCGGCTGGTGGCGGTGCACGTCGCGGCATCGCGCTCGCGGCCCCACGCGGTGCTGCGACGCGGCGAGGAACCCGAGGTTGTCGTGCGCTCCGGCTCTTCGAACCGGAGCGCCTCGCGCTCGACCCTCGCCGCGTTGCGAAATGCCCGCAAGTCGCGCTCGACGCTCGACAGCTTCGAGCGCAACGTGCTCGAATTCGTGGACGATCGGCAATCCAGCGATCCCAACGGCGGCGTGGCGGTCGCGGAGTTCGCGCGCGCACGCAATGTCGGCGCGCAACGCACGAAACGCGCGTTTGCGCGCCTGGAACGAGAGGGCTTCCTGATCGGCGTGGGGATCGGCGCGGGCCGGCGCTACCAAAGCGCCTGAATCGCCACGGCCGTCGTCATTTCGCGCCGCGCGCGCGCGGTTTTTTCTTCGCGCTTGCCGTTTGCTTGGGCCGTTCGCCGCGCAGCTCCGTGGGAGACGGCTCGTTCGCCGGACGTGCGGCGCGCCAGTCCTTGGGCGGCGCTTCGCCGCGGATCTCGTACAGGAATCTCGACGGATAGCCGCTGATGCGCGTGCCGTATTTCGAGCGCTCGGCGCAGTGCGAGATCGTCAGGTTGCGCTTGGCGCGCGTGATGCCGACGTACATGAGCCGGCGCTCTTCTTCGATCGTGTCTTCTTCGACGGCGCGCTGGTGCGGCAGGATGCCCTCCTCGACGCCGACCAGATAGACGCGCTCGAACTCGAGGCCCTTGGCGGCGTGCAACGTCATCAAGGTCACGACATCGCGCACTTTGTCGCTGTCTTCCTTGCGGTCTTCGCGATCGATGGCGAGTTCGTCGAGAAAAGTCTCGAGCGTCGCTTTCTTCTGGCGCTGCTCGTGGTTGCGCGCGAATCTTGCGACTTCCGTGACTGCGTTCCAGCGCTCGGTCTGCGTCTTGGGGTCAGGGTAGAGCCGTTCGACTTCCGCGCGATAACCGACCGCGTCGATGATGCGCAGCACCAGCGCTTCCAGGGAGATTTCGGTGGCGCGCGCATTCGCGGTTTGCAGCAGGCGCTGGAAAGCGCAGATCGCTTCGGTCGCGCGCGGATCGAGTTTCTCGACTTCGCCGGCGCGCGCGAGCGCCGCGGGCACCGAGATCGCGTGCTCGGTCGCGAACTCGAGCAAGCGATCGATCGATGTCTTGCCGACCCCGCGCGGCGGCGTGTTGATCACGCGCAGCAGCGAAACTTCGTCGTCGGGTTCGCGGCACAGACGCAGGTAGGCGAGCACGTCGCGGACTTCCTTGCGATCGAAGAACGACATGCCGCCGACCAGGACATAGGGCATCGAGCGCGCGCGCAGTTGCTGCTCGAAGGTCTTGGGCTGCGTGCCGGTGCGAAAGAGGATCGCGAAATCCGAGAGTTTCGCGCGGCCTTTGCGCACGAGATCGTGGATCTGCAGCACAGTTTTTTCGGCCTCGACGTTTTCGTCGGCCATGCTGACCGCCATCACCGGATCGCCTGAACCGAGCGCGGAGCGCAGCGTCTTCGCATGGCGCTTGGGATTGTTCGCGATCACGCGATTGGCCGCGCCGAGGATCTGCTCCGTCGAACGATAGTTCGTTTCCAGGCGCACGACCGCCGCGCCCTTGAAGTCCTTCTCGAACGAAAGGATCTTCGTGATGTCCGCGCCGCGCCAGCCGTAGATCGACTGGTCATCGTCGCCGACGACGCACAGATTCCTGTGCGCGCCGGCGATCTGCTTGACGATCTCGTACTGCGGCGAGTTCGTGTCCTGGTATTCGTCGACCATCACGTAGCGGAAGCGCTCGGAAAGCGACTTCTTCACGCTGGCATGTTCGCGCAGCAGACGCACGGCGTTCAGCAAGAGATCGTCGAAGTCCATGCTCTTCGAGCGCCGCAGGTGATCCTCGTAGCGCTGCCAGGCGCGGCCGATCAACTCTTCGCGATCATCGCTTGCGCCATCGAGAAAGCTCGCCGCAGTTTTGAGCTTGTTCTTTTCCAAAGAAATGCGCGACTGCAATGCGCCCGGCTGAATCGACGTCTCGGCCACGCGCAGCTCTCGCAGCGCGCCCTTGAGCGCACTGACCTGGTCGGAAGCATCAGAGATCGAAAAGTTGCGCGGATATCCGAGCAATTCGGTATGCTCCTTGAGCAGCTTCAGGCAAAACGCGTGGAATGTGCCGACGGTCAAGGCGCCCGCCGCCTGCTTGCCGACGAGCTCGCCGACGCGCTCGCGCATCTCGCCCGCGGCCTTGTTGGTGAAAGTCATCGCCAGCACCGCGTGGGGATCGACGCCCTTGGCCAAGAGATGTGCGATGCGCACTGTGATCACACGCGTCTTGCCGCTGCCTGCTCCCGCGAGCACCAGCACCGGCCCTTCGGTGGTCAAGACGCCGCGGCGCTGCTCGGGGTTGAGCCCCGCGAGGATCGAATCGAGTTTTTGCACGTCGGTTCAGGGCGCGCTCGACCGCGTGGTTCGACGGAAGACGCCGAAGAGCATTGCCTCGGCCTTGACCGCGGCGGACAACTGCTCGATCGAATCTGAACCGGCGAACCAGGCCAGTTCGCATCTTCCATCGGCGTAGCTGAGCTTCGGCGAACCTGTCAGACCCACAAGTTGCTGGCGCAGCTGAGCGTCGAGAACCTCGCGCGGGAGCGACTCGGGCGCGGACTTCACCAGGAACTGCCTGTCGAATTCCGTGTCGCCGAGCGAGAGACCGCCCAGCCCGACCAGAGCGCCTGCGCGCGTCAAGACATTCTCGCGCGGGAGACTGAAGTTTCCCGCCGGCCCTGGCCCGCGGGTCAGCACGCGGATCCAGGTCTGGGTCGACTTGCCGACGCGCACGCGATAGGTCGAGATTTCCAGCTCGTGCTCGCCAATGCGGCCTGCGATCCGCAGCTCGCCCGACTTGAAGAAACTCGACGGCTCAGCCGTGAATTTCAGGCTGTTTTCCCGCGCGAAGCGCTGCCAGAGGGTGCTGCGCGCTTCCTCCTCGCGAGCCTTCCGGCGCCGGATGAAAACGAGCGCTGCGACGAACACGATCCCGACTGCAACCTGGATCGCCACAAACGTCCAGATCGGTGTGTTTCCCTGCTCGATCATGTCGGCGGATTGTGCGATCGACGGCGATCCGGGGCAACGATCACGCCGCACGTTTCAGAGTTCGACTCCGCGGACTACTATCACGGGGTGAGGATCGCGAGCATCTTTTCTGTTGCATACCTTGCGCTGCAGGCATCGGCCGGCCCTGCGCAGGGCGAGTCGAAGCCGGTGGAGTTGCCCAAGCTCGGCGCCTGCGTGCGCCAGATCGACGCGCTCGGCGAGCCGACCGGTCTGGCCTACGGGCCGGACGGTCTGCTGTACGTCGCGGAATCGCTGGCGCATCGGGTGAGCGTGATCGACGCTGAAGGCAAGACGAAGCGCACGCTAGGCGCGGAAAGGCTTGTCGATCCGCGCGACGTCGCGGTCTGCGCCGATGGACGCGTCGTGGTTTCCGATTCGGGCCTCGACGCGATCGTGGTTTTTGCGCCGGACGGCAAGTCCAGTGTGATCGGAAAAATCGGCGGTGAACCTGGCCAGTTCTCGGCTCCCGAAGGCATCGATGTCGCGGGCGATTGGATTGCCGTTGCCGACTCGCGCAACGATCGCGTTCAAATCATGAAACTGGATGGCAGCTCTGCGCGCGTCATCGGCTATCGCGGCGAAGGAACTGGCGGACTGAATCGGCCTTCGGACGTCGCGTTCGGGCCTGAGGGAATGATTCTCGTCGCGGACATGTTTCACCAGCGCGTGCAGTGTTTTTCCAAAGACGGAAAATTCCTGCGCGCCTTCGGCACGCCAGGGCCAAATCCGGGTCAATTCGGCGGACCGACCGGCCTTGCGATTCAGGGCGGCTTCGTGCACGTCGTGGACCGCGACAACAGCCGCGTGCAGGTCTTCTCGCTGAGCGGTGAACTGAATAGCTGGTACGGCATCCACGCGCTGCGACCTCGCGAGGGCAACGGAAAACTTCACTATCCGCTGCGGATCGCGCTCAATTCCGACGGCACGCGCGCGGCAATCGCTGAGCCGATGGAAGATCGCGTTCAGATCCTCGGGCCGGTCGATCCGAACGTCGAGGAGCTTCCGCCGCTGCCTGCGCTTCCTCCGTCGCACTACGGCGGAGCAATTGACGCGGACGGTCCGCTCTTGGTCCTGACCGAGCCTTCGATTCCGCGCGTTTTGATCTTCCAGATGCTGAACGGCGAGCCGATCGAATTCGGCAGCTTCGGGATCTACGGCACGCGCTCGGGTCAGATGATCTGGCCCAACGATGTCGCGATCGATTTCGCGCGCCGTCGCATCTATGTCGCCGACTCCGGTTCCGCGCGCTTGCTCGCTTTCGAATTCAAGTTCGATCCCAAGGCGGAAATCGGTTTTGATCCTGAGCGCGTGCGTTTCGTCGCGGAGATCGATCTGCCCAGCGCGT
>JAYUOR010000580.1:0-7736 GCA_043760765.1 Planctomycetota bacterium
CTATGAAATTCATCCAAAGTCAGCCCCTGTTTTTTTCGGCCAGCCTGTTGCTTCTCGGTTCGCTCGGCGTGCACGAACTCGCGCCCCACTTCAGCTCCCTGTCTTCGACCGCGGACACGGTGGCCTTCCGCGCGCTGGCCGAACGCACGCTCGAGAAGCAGTTCGTACAGCATTCGGCTATGAGTCTGGTCAGCCTCAAGGTGACGATCGAAGGCCCCGACGGTCCCCAGGAACCTGAGATCCCGGAGCAGAACTACAAGATCGTCGACGACGAGACGCTCGAGTTCAGCGACCTGATGATCGCCGCGGGCGAGGGCCGGCCGGAAAAGCTCAAGCGCAGCTTCACGAACATCGAAAACTCGATCAAGTTCGAAAGCGACGAGGAGGATGCCGAGGAGAAGACGCTGAAGAACGAGTCGGGTCTCGCCGGGAAGAGCGTGCTCTTCACCTGGGATTCCGAAGCGGAAAAGTTCGAAGCCAAATGGTTCGAGGACAAGGGCGACGACGCGCTGCTTGGGCCGATGGTCGAGGACGCGGACTTTCGCGGCTGGCTTCCGGGCAAGCAAGTAGACGACGGCGACAGCTGGACGATCCCCGCCGCGGAGTTCCACAATCTGCAGGAGCCGTCAGGGCCGATGGGCTATCACCCCGCGGATGCGGACGAGGAAGCCGAGTCGAAAGCCGAAGAACCGCGCCCCGAGGTGAAGGGCGAACTCAAGGCGACCTACAAGGGCACGCGCGACGAGGACGGCGTGAAGGTCGGCGTGATTGCGATCGAAGGCAAGTTGAGCACGCTCACCGAACGCGAACTCAAGCAGGGCGACGGGCCGAGCGGGCAGGAAACGACTGAATTCAAGACCGAACTGGAGGGCGAGTTGCTTTGGGATCTGGCCGCGGGGCACTTCCACTCGCTCAGCTGCGACGGCGCGCAGACCCTCGAGTCGACGCAGACGAGTTCGTTCGCGATCGGCGAGTCTTCGATCACTCTGAAGCAGGTGCGCTCCCTCGAAGGCAAGAAAACCTACCGCTTCACCTGCGCGGCGAAGAAGGGCTGAGCGTACGCAGGCAACCGGGCTACGTACGCCTACGGCCCTTCGGCGATCAAGCGCAGCAGGATTTCCTGAACGACCTGCGGATTCGCGCTGCCTTTCGAGGCTTTCATGACCGGACCGACCAGTGCTCCGACGGCCTTGGTCTTGCCCGCCTTCACGTCGGCGATGATCCTGTCCTTGCCGACCAGTGCTTCGCGACACCAGCCTTCGAGCGCAGCCGTGTCGTTGATCTGTTCGAGGCCGAGCGACTGCACGAGTTCCTTGGGCGACTGGCCGGTTTCGAACATCGCGCGCAAGACTTTGCGCCCCGCTTGCCCTGAAATCGAACCCGAGTCGATCAGGTCGATGAATGCGGCCATGTCGTGGGGGCGGAAGGGCAATTCGTCGATTGACTTGGCTGCCAGCTCGGGATCCTTGAGATTGCGCAGCAATTCGTTCGAGATCCAGTTCGACGCTTCCTTGGGTTTGTTCGAAAGCCGCACGACGGCCTCGAAGAAATCGGACAGCGCGCGATCGCTGGTCAGCACGCCTGCGTCGTAGGCCGAAAGACCCAAGCGCTTCTGATAGCGCTCGCGGCGCGCCGCGGGCAACTCCGGCAACAGCGTGCGCAAACGCTCGAGCGTCTCTGCCGAAATCGTGATCGGCGGCAGATCGGGCTCGGGGAAGTAGCGATAGTCGTGAGCGTCTTCCTTGCGCCGCAAGCTGCGCGTCACGCCTTGGAGCGCATCGAACTGACGTGTTTCCTGCACGGGATACAGCGCGGGATTTCCGGATTCGTAGGCCTCGACCTGACGGCGGATCTCGAACTCAATCGAGGCCTTCACGTTGCTGAACGAATTCAGATTCTTGAGTTCGACCTTTGTGCGCCAGGGTTCGTCCACGGGGTGCACGGAGATGTTGACGTCGCAGCGCAGCGAGCCCTTCTCCATGTCGCAGTCGCTTGCGCCGACGTACTGCAGCAGCAATTTCAGCGCGCTCAGGTACTCGAAGGCCTCCTCGGCCGTCTGCATGTCGGCTTCGCTGACCGATTCGATCAGCGGAACTCCCGCGCGATTGAGATCGACGAGCGTCTTGTCCCCGCGATCGTGGATCGCCTTGCCGGCGTCCTCCTCGAGGTGGATGCGAGTCAAACGAATGCGCTTGCCGCTCTCCAGCGTGATGCCGCCGCCTTTACAGAAGGGCTGGTCGTACTGGCTGATCTGATAGCCCTTGGGAAGATCGCAGTAGAAGTAGTTCTTGCGATCGAACTTCGAATGCGTCGCGACGTCGGCGCCAACTGCCAGCGCCGTGCGCAGCGCAAGTTCGAGCGCCTCGCGATTGAGCACCGGCAACGCGCCAGGTTGCGCGGTGCAGACCGGGCAGGTGCGCGAATTTGGGCTCGCCCCGAACTCATTGCGGCAGCCGCAGAAGAGCTTGGTCCAGGTCTTCAGCTGACAGTGCACTTCGAGTCCGATCACCGGGATCCAGCGCGCGCCTGTCTTCGGCGAGACATATCCGATTTCAGCTTGCAGGGTGCTCATGAGCTACTTGCCTGC
Organism: Planctomycetota bacterium; assembly: GCA_043760765.1. Taxonomy (GTDB): domain Bacteria; phylum Planctomycetota; class UBA1135; order UBA1135; genus JADJQU01. The sequence continues at coordinate 2,588 of JAYUOR010000580.1, forward strand.
GTGCGCCAGGCGCTCGAGGTCTGGTTTCTGCTTGTGGTGCTCTGTGGCGGACTCGAACACGCGGCCTGCGCGCAACACACGCGCATCGGCGAGCGCCGGTCCGATGATCTGCATGCCGATGGGCAGTGTCGTGCCAGAATCCTGCACGAAGCCGCAGGGAATCGAGAGTCCCGGCAGGCCCGCCAGGCTGACCGGAGCAGTCATCACGTCGGACAGGTACATGGCCACGGGATCGGAAGCCTTTTCGCCGATGCGGAAGGCAGCCGTCGGAGCCGTGGGGCCGATGATCAGGTCGACCTTCTCGAAGGCGCGCTCGAAATCGCGGCGCAACAATCGCCGCACGCAGAGCGCGCGGTTGTACCAGGCGTCGTAGTAGCCGCTGGAGAGTACGTAGGTGCCGAGCAGGATGCGCCGCTTCACTTCCGGGCCGAAACCGGCCGCGCGCGTGGCCGCGAACATGCTCTGCAGACTGCCATCGCCTTCGACGCGCGGGCCGTAGCGGATGCCGTCGTAGCGCGCGAGGTTCGACGAAGCCTCGGCCGTCGCGACGACGTAGTAGGTCGGGATCGCGTAGTCCGTGTGCGGCAATTCGATGTCGATCAATTCCGCGCCGAGCGAAATCCACTTTGCCTTCGCGGCATCGAGCAGCGCGCGCACGTCGCTCGAAAGTTGCTTGGGGAAATACTCGCGCGGTAGGCCGATGCGCAAACCCTTTACGCCGATTTCAGCGGACTCTGGCTCGATCGGCGGCAGTTGCGCCGTGGTCGAATCGGCCGAGTCGACGCCTGAGATCACCTGCGTGACAAGTTCGATGTCGCGCACGCTGCGCGCGAACGGACTCACCTGATCGAGCGAGCTTCCGAAGGCGATCAACCCGTAGCGCGAGACGCGTCCGTAGGTCGGCTTGAATCCGGCGATGCCGCAGAATGCCGCGGGCTGGCGTACCGAGCCGCCGGTGTCCGAGCCCAGTGCCAGCGGGACCATGCCCGAGGCCACGCTCGCGGCGCTGCCGCTCGAGGAACCGCCCGGTGTGCGCAGCCTGTCCCAGGGATTGCGCGCGACCGCGTAGGCGGAGTTCTCGCCCGAACTGCCCATGGCGAACTCGTCCATGTTCGTCATGCCGACCGGAATGGCGCCCGCGTCGAGCAGGCGCTGCACGAAAGTCGCGGTGTACGGTGGCTTGTAGCCGGACAGCACGCGGCTGCCGCAATTGGCCTCGACGCCCTGCCAGCACATGTTGGCCTTGAGCGCGATAGGTACGCCGGCGAGTGCTCCTTGCGGAATGCCCTCGGCGCGTTCGCGATCGATGCGCGCCGCGCTGGAAAGCGCGCGCTCGCGTTCGAGCCGGGCGAAGGCGGACAACTGGGGATCGAGCGCATCGATGCGCGCGAAACTCGCGCGCACGTTCTGCTCGGCCGTCGCTTCGCCACGCCGGAACGCAGCAGCCATCGCGCAGGCGTCGAGCAGCGAATCCCAGGAACTCATTGCTCACCGCCAATCGTCTTGGGAACGCTGAAGAATCCGTCAATGCGCGCCGGCGCGTTGGCCAGCGCCTCGTCCACCGAAAGACTCGGTCGTTCGCGATCGTCGCGCATCACGTCGGTGAAATCGGTGGGGCGCGTCATCGGCTCCACGCCCGCGACGTCGAGCATGGAAAGCGTCTTGAAGGACTCCAGGATGCGCGCAAACTGAGCGCTCAGTTCGTGAAGCTGCGCGGGCTCGATCGCCAGGCGCGCGAGGCCCGCGATGTGCAGCACATCAGGTTCCGTGGAACCCGAGCCGGAGGAAACTGCCTTGGACTCGGACATGGTGGGTGAACTCGCGCAGGCGCCGCGGAAACCGTGGATGATAGAGAGGCTGCCGGGGCGAGACCAGCGGGCAGAGCCTGTACGCTGGCGAGTCCCGTCGAAGGGATTCCGAGCGCGCTCCAGACCTCGGTCCCGAGGATTCGAGTCCCAGCAGTTCAATAAGGGAGCCCGGCAGCTTGGCTTGCGGCGGAGTCCGGCCGGACCTACCGTCGGCCCATGCTCGACGCGGACTTTCCGGTGCAGCGCCTGTGGGGGCCGCCCGATTGGGGCAGCCTCGGACTCGTGCTGTGTCTGGCCGGTGGATTCCTGCTGGCCCACGGGACGCTGGTTCGAGATCCGCAGTCGCTGGTGGAAGAACGCTTCGGACGTTCGCAGGCGGACCTGCGGTCGCTTCGCGCGATGTTGTTCCACCGCGTGCAGACCCTGCTCGGGTTTGGACTGCTGCTGCTGGGGTTCGCGGCGCAGCTGTATGCGCGCGCGGTGCCGCAACCTAGCGGCTCGTCGGGATCCGCAGCACTCTGGACCGGCGCGGTCGTACTCGCAGCCGCGCTGCTCGAGTTCAGCGCATGGTGGTGGTCCTTGGTCACAGTGCGCCGCCACCTGCGCGGCTGGTTTCGCCAGCATCCGCCCGATTTCGACCGCGACGCAGGTCTGGCGCGCGAAGTCGGCGATCTTTTCGGCATCGACTCAGAGGCCGACGAGGCGGTGCAGTCCTACGCGGAACGGCTGCGGCGGGAATTGGGTTTGAAAGCGCCGAGCGCTCTCACCCAGCGCCATTCGCCGCCCGAAGACGACGAATTGGAGGAGTAAATCCCCCAAAACGGGTCGTCATGGCCGCCAGCTCGAGTCATTCCATCTAGTGAATGCTCGCCGCTGGATGCGCTGCCTCGAGCAGCAGGTCGTGCTGTTGGGAGAGGCGCTCTTTCCGCCGGCCTGCGGGCTGTGCGGCGCTGCGGCCGATGAGCGTGGCAGCTGCGATGCGCACCGTCTGCGCGGGCAATCCGCCGCGCCGCACTGCGGACGCTGCGCCGCGCTGTTGCCCGTCCGGATTCCCGATGGAAACTTGTGTAGCGCCTGTCGCCTCGATCCGCCGCGCTGGTCGCGTCTCGTGGCGTTGACCGACTACGCCGACGATCCCGCGGCACGCGCCTGGATCTTGGCACTCAAGCACGGAGCTCGCCGCGATCTGGCTCGTCCCCTCGGAGAGTTCTTGGCGCAGCGCGTGCGTCGAGCCGAGCTCTCCTGCGAACTACCGTCCTGCGTTGGCGCAGCCGTCGTCTCCGTGCCGCTCCATCCGGCGCGCGAATTCGTGCGCGGCTACGATCAGGCGCGACTGCTCGCGCGCGCCATGGCACTCGAACTGGGCCTGGTTTGCGTGCGCGGACTGAGGCGCACGCGGGCGACGACGCCCCAGGGCGCTCCGGGCGCTGTCTCGCGCATCGCCAACGTCCGCGGGGCCTTTGCACCAGGCCGGGGTCTGCGCGACCGAATTGCCGGCCGAACCGTGTTGCTCGTGGACGACGTGGTCACATCCGGCGCCACCGCCAATGAATGTGTGCGCTGCCTGGTTGCGGCCGGCGCCGCGCGGGTCGTCGTCGTCTGCCTCGCCCGGGCCAGCCCGCGCCCGAACCGGCTCGGGGCCACTCGCGAGCCGCCATGAGCGGCCTACGCTCGTGCAGCCATTGCCGCTAGATTGCCGCAATGCCCGAACCGACGACGCTCTATATCGAACCTTTTTCCGGCATGGCCGGCGACATGTTCCTCGCCGCGCTGCTTGGATTGGAGGATCCGCGCTTCGTCCTGGGAGATCTCGAATCGCTTGCCGATGCGCTCGTTCCCGGAGAGGCAAAGCTCTCGCTCGAGGTTGTCTGGCGTGGCTCGCTGTCGGGCCGCATGTTGACCGTGCTCACTCCGGAATCGGCGCACCCGCCGCACCGCGGATTGGCGGACTGCCTTGAGATCATCGCGCGCTCGCCCCTGACTTCCTCGGCACGCGAGCGGGCCGGCAACGTCTTTCGACGCATCGCGCTGGCCGAAGCGGCGGTGCACGGGACGACTGTCGAGCAGATCCACTTCCACGAAGTCGGTGCCGTCGATGCCCTGATCGACGTGTGCGGAGCAGCCTTCGCGCTCGACAGGCTCGGCGTGCGGCATGTTTACGCTACGCCGCCGCTGACGGGAACCGGAACCGTGCGCTGTGCCCACGGCGAGATGCCGGTTCCAGCGCCAGGAACGGCGGAGATCATGCGTGGTTTGCCGATGGTGATCGGCGGCGGGGGAGGTGAGCGGCTGACTCCGACCGGCGCCGCCCTGCTCGCGGAATACGTGGACGAATTCCGCTCTCCCGAACACTTCGTCGCCGCGCGCATCGGGTATGCAGCGGGTCACCGCGACCCCAGAGAGGGGCCGCCGAATATCCTGCGCGTCCAATTGGGGACTGCCGGGGCAGGTGGGCCGGGCGCGCGCGCCTGGCTCATGGAACTGAACCTCGACGACATGACCGGCGAAGAGGTCGGCCACCTAGTCGCGCTGCTGCGCGAGCGCGGCGCCCTCGAGGTCTGGTCGGCGCCTGTCCAGATGAAGAAGGACCGCCCGGGCGTGGTGATCAGCGCCCTGTGCCGGGCGGATCTGCGCCGCGATTTGGAAGCGGCCGTGTTCGCCAACTCCAGTTCGCTCGGCGTGCGCTGGATCCTCTGCGAGCGCACCGAACTGGAACGCAGCGAGCGACGCGTCGAGTTCGCCGGCCACAGCGTGCGGGTCAAGCTCCGACACGGGGCCGGCCCGATGGGGGCGCTCGACGTTTCGCCCGAGTACGACGACCTGGCGGCGCTCTCGCGCGAACTGGGCCGGCCGCTGCGCGACCTCGAGCGCGAGATCGTGGATCGCGCGCTGGCCGATCTGCGCGAGTCCGGCGCGCCGCGCCCGAACTAGGCGCCCAATCGGTTCTTGTAGTCGGCGATGCCCGCTCCGAGCCGGTCCAGCGTGGGTTGAAGCAATGCCGGCGGCTCGCTGGAGCCGATCCTCACGTGTCCCGGGCGGCCAAAGAATTCACCGGGCACGACGCCCACGTCCCACTGCTTCACCAGGAAGTCGGCCAGTGCGCTCGTATCTGCGACGCCCTCGATTCGTGGGAAGGCGGTCAAGCCCAGGGCCGGTTCGGTGGAGACGATGCCGGGGGTCGAGGCCAACCAGCGCAGCAGCGCCGGACGCGTGTCACGGCGCACGCGATCGATCGCGACACGCAATTCCGAAAGCCGTGACAGGGCGGCGTGGCCGGCGCGCAGGGTATGAGTCGGCTGGTCGACGTAAGTCAGATAGGCGAGATCGAGCAGACTCTCGCG
>JAYUOR010000581.1:0-22964 GCA_043760765.1 Planctomycetota bacterium
CCTGGTATTCCACGAAGTCGCCCGCGGAGATCTACGCGGCCATCGTCGAGGGTCTGCCCGAGGCGTTCCTATTCGATGGCTTCCCCGCAGAACTCGGCGAGCGCATGGGCGAGTGGCAATCCAAGGCCAAGGAGCTGGGGCTCAAGAAACCGCTGCTCGCCAAGTACGCAAACTTCGAACGTTGGAAGAAGGGCTGGTCCGACGGGGCGCGCGCGCGGGAGCAAGCCTGGAAGGATTGGCGCGCGCCGCAGGGCGACTGATCGCGCTAGACTCGCGGTCCCACCGATGCGGATCCTGCTGGTCAGCCACAACTACCTCCCGGCCCACACCGCGGGCACGGAGGTCTACACGGCCCAGCTGGCCAAGAAACTGGGCGCGCGCGGGCACGTGGTGGCGGTGTTCACGACCGAGAAGGAGATCTCGGCTGAGCACCTGTCGATGCGCGAGCGCACGCATGAAGGGATCGTGGTGCACGAGTTGATCAACAACCTGCACTACGAGGATTTCCGCCAGACCTGGGACGAACCGCGCATCGATCAGAGATTCTCCGCGGTCCTGGATGCGTTCGCTCCCGACGTGCTGCACGTGCAGCACCTGATGTACCTCTCGCTGGGCTGCGTGGAAGTTGCGCAGCAGCGCGGCATCCCGGTCGTTTTCACCTTGCACGATTACTGGCTGCAGTGCGCGCGTTTCGGCCAGCGTGTGCACGCGGACACTTCGATCTGCCACACGATCGACTTCGCGCGCTGCGGCGAGTGCCTGTCGAGCTTCAAGTTCGGCCAGACCAGCCTCGAACGCCGCGCGGGCAACGCCATCGCCGGCCTGCGCAGCGCGACCGGGGTCGATTTGGGCAAGGCGGCGGTGCGGGTTTCTCGCTTGCTGCAGTCCAAGACCGGCGGCGGCGAATCGCCCGGCCCGGACGAGAAGCATCCCGGGCTGGCCGGCGAACTCGCGCTGCAGGTGGCTTTGCGCGAGCGCGATTTCAGGCAGCGCCTGCTTCCGCTGGTCGAGCGTTTCCTTTCGCCCAGCCGATTCCTGCGCGAGAAGTTCATCGAGTGGGGCCTGCCTGCGGAGAAGATCGCGTTCCTGCGCACGGGAATCGACCTCGAACACTTCAAGCCCCGGCCGCGCACGCACAGCGAGATCTTGCGCGTCGCTTTCATCGGCACGCTGGCGCCGCACAAGGGAGCGCACATTCTGCTCGAAGCGTGGGAGCGCATCGACCCGCGCCTGCGCGCGCGAGCGGCATTGAAATTGACCGGACCCGCGCAGTATCACCCGGAATATGTGCGCTCCCTGGAACAACGCGCGGCTTCACTCGGCGTCGAACTCGGCGGCGCGCTCTCGCGCGAAGAGGTCGCCATCGAACTGTCGAACACCGACATCCTGGTGGTGCCCAGCGTCTGGTACGAGAATTCGCCGCTGGTGATCCTCGAGGCGCTGGCCGCGCGCACGCCGCTCGTGGTCAGCGACATCGGCGGCATGGCAGAGCTGGTCGAAGAGGGACTCAGCGGGTTTCGCTTCGCGGTCGGCGATGCCGCGGCGCTCTGCGCGCGCCTGTCGAGCCTGCTCGAGGACCGCTCGCAGCTCGAGCGCCTGTACCGCGTAGAGGAGCCGATCAAACGAGTCGACGACGATGCCGCGCAACTCGAAGAGGTCTACTTCGAAGCCTTGGAGAACGTGCGCGCGCGCAGCGCCGGGGCCAGGCAAACGTGAAGGTCCTGCTCGCGGCGCACGGCTTTCCCCCGCAACAGGTCGGAGGCGTCGAACTCTCGGTCAGCTCGCTGGCGACTTTGCTCGCGCGCCGCGGACATTCTGTCCGTGTCGTCTCCGGCAGCCTGCAGCGCAGCGCCCATGCCGATGCGGCTGAAGTCCAGCACGAGACCCAGGTCGGCCCGCTCGGCGAACGCATCGAAGTCGCGCGCATCGCGCGGCCGGACCTGTACTTCGACCACTGGCACAAGTCGCTCTCCGCCGCCGCGTCGCGAGCCTTCCGCGACCTGCTGCGAGAAATGCGCCCCGATGTCGTGCACGTGCATCATTGGCTGCGCCTGTCGCGCGATCTCGTGCTCGTCGCCGCGCGCGAAAAGATTCCGAGCGTGGTCACGTTGCACGATGCCTGGACGAGCTGCCCGATCGTCTTCCGAGTGCGGCCCGACACGCAGCGCGCTTGCGATGCTCCCGTGGGTCCACACCCTTGCATCGCCTGCGCCGCGCGAGTGCCGCCGCGCACGCCGTGGATCCCGCGCGAGAGTTCCTACCTGATGCTTGCCGAGCGCCAACGCGATATCGGCCGTGAGCTCGACCTCGCTCGCGTGCGCATCGCGCCCTCGCGCGAACATGCGCGTGCCCTCGAGCGCAGCCTGGGCCGCGCCGAGGATTCGCTGGCGGTCGAAATCGTCTCGCCTCTGGCAGCGGCGGACGCCGTGCCCCTGCGCGCGCGGCCGCAGCCCGGGGGCGTGGCCGAGGCTGGCCTGCACGTCGCCTGCTGGTCGCAGGTCTCGCGGCTCAAGGGCAGCGACTTGATGCTTCAGGCCTTCCTCGCCGCCCACGCGGAACTCGGGCCGGACCTGTCGCTGCGCTTGGACATCCACGGCCCGGCGGCGGACCCGGAGTTCGCGGCGCAGCTGCGGGCTCAAGCGGGCAGCGCGCCGGTGCGTTTTGGTGGCGCCTTCCAGGCGGCTGAACTCGAGAATTGCATCGATCCGCGCGCACAGTTGTTCGTGCACACCTCGCGCGCCCACGAGTCCTACGGTTTGAGCATCGACGAAGCCGCGCGGCTGGGTCTCGCGCTGCTGCTACCGGACGCGCCCGTGTTCGTCGAGCGCTGTGGCGGGAGCGCGCGTTTCTACGCGAGCGGGAACGAAGCCTCCTTGAAAGCACAACTCGTGCGCCTCGCGCGCGACCCCGCCGATCTGCTGCGCGCCCGTGCGGCTGCAACGGAATGGGCCGGCCGATTGCCCAGTCCCGACTCGATTGCGGCACGGCACGAGGAAATCTATGCGCGCGCCATCGCCGCTGCTGCGCCGAGTGTGGCGCAGCCCAGTTGGTTCGACGAGCGCATGGCCCACGAAGCCACGCAGGCCTGGGACCGCGCGCTTTCGCAGTGCAGCGCGGATGCGCTCGGATTCGCGTCGCCCAAACTGCCCGGGCCATGAAGATTCTCTTTCTCGTGCACGACTTCTTGCCCGAGCACGTCGGAGGCACCGAAGTCCACAGCGCGGAACTCGCCCGCGAACTCTTCCACCGCGGTCACGAGGTCGTGATCGTCTGCACGGAGCGCGACCTCGCGCGTGCAGAGGGCGAAGTCCTCGAACGGCGCTACGGAGAACTGCGCGTGCTCGAAGTCGCGCACGCGCGCGAGTACGCCTGTGCCGAGGAAAGCTGGGAAGAGCCACGCCAGCAAGCGATTTTCGATTCCCTGCTCGCGCGCGAGAAGCCCGACATCGTGCACGTCCAGCATTTCGCGCAGTGGGGGACGGGCGTGCTGGCCAGTGCGCACGCTCGCGCGCTGCCCTCGGTCGTGACCTTGCACGACTACTATCTGCTCTGCGCGAACGCTTGCCTGTTCCGCGGCGATGGGTCGCTGTGCCGCGGGGATTGCTCGCAATGCCTGCAGGGACTTCCCGCTCCGCGATCCGGCGGGCCGCAGCGCTCGCTCGACAGCGTCGCGCAGGCACGTCGCGCCCAGCACCGCGCGCACCTCGGCTTGGCGAGCGCAGTGATCGCGCCATCGCATTTCCTCGCGTCGCTGATGATCGAGCGCGGCATCGTCAGCGCCGAGCGGATCTCGCGGCTGGATTCCGGGGTGGCCGGACCCTGGCGCGAGCCACGCGCGAGCGATCCCGCGCGTCCGCTGCGCTTGGCCTTTGTCGGCGGGATCTACCCGACCAAGGGTGTGCACGTGCTGCTCGAGGCCTTCGCGAGCATGCGGCCGGGGCTTGCGACGCTCGACATTCACGGAGTCCTCGAGTGGTTTCCGTCCTACGTCGGCCACCTGCGTGCGCTGGCGGGAGAGCGCGCCGATCTGCGCTGGCGCGGGCGCTTCGCACCGGAAGATCTGGACACGATCCTGGACGAAATCGATGTGCTGGTGGTTCCGAGCCTGTGGTACGAAAACCGGCCGCTGACCATTCAGGCCGCGTTTCGGCGGGGAATTTGTGTGATCGCCAGCGATCTTGGAGGCATGGCCGAACTCGTGGTCCCAGGCTTGGGTGGCGAGCTTTTTCGCCGCGGCGACGCGCCGGCGCTCGCCGGGCTGCTCAGCGAGCTAGCCAGGAACCGCGCACGCGTCCTCGAACTCGCCCGGGCGCGGCCGGCGCTGCCGACGATGACCGAGATCGCCGGCCGACACCTCGAAATCTACGCCCGCGCCAGTCTGGAAATGCGCCCTGTTCTGTGAGCCGCGGGCTGCTAGGCTAGATCTCGATGAGCACCTGGAATTTGCGCCGCAACAAGATCGCGTGCTCGACCTGCGAATCGAGCTTCGCCGACGGAGTCCGCTACTTTTCCGTGTTGACCACCGAAAGTGGTGATCTGGCGCGCAGCGATTATTGTCTTGGCTGCTGGGCCGCTCGGCCGAGCGCGTCCGCGGATCTCTTCTGGTGGCGCACGCGCCATGCGGAAAAGAAGCAGCGCGGCGTGTCGTTCAACCTCGAGGCATTCGAAGCGCTTTTTATCGCGCTGGAAGGGCGTAATGACCTGCGCGTGCAGGAGTTACGCTATCTTCTGTGCCTCCTTCTGATGCGCAAGCGACGCCTGAAGATCGTGCGCATGACCCGCGTTGGAAGTGCGGATGCGTTCGTCGTTCGCCGGCCCCGGCGGCAGGAAGAACTCGAGGTTTTTGTCTACGACTTCAGTGCCGAGCGCATGGCCGAACTGCGCGGCGAGTTGCGCGCGCTCTTCGCCGACGGAGCCGCGCCGATGGAGCTCGCCGCTGGAATTTCCGACCCGACCTGAGGCGTGTCTCCAGTCAGATCCGCCCGACCTGAACCGAACCCCACAGCTCCGATCCCCAGCCGACCGCAAGATATTGTGGTCAACACACAAAAATCATTCCGACCCCACAAGATCTAGCGTTTCTTGACTGAGGACGCGGCAGCGTCCCAAGTCAGGCTCCAACAAGCACTTCCGGCGAAAAAAAACCGGATGGGGCATTGCCGCGGAGGCTTGAAAGCGTTGGAATATGAAAGTGGGGCAAAGTGGTGGTCGGTGTCAGTCGGCGCGAGGGCTTGTGGGGCCCGAGAGTCGATCTGTTGACCGCGCGCCCGCGCTGGCCGGTTCCGGCAACGGAGTCTTGGCCCGGGCGCAGACGCGCGGACACCGATCACCCGTTCCGCCCCTGGTTCCGGTGTCGCTGGCACCGGTGCTGATCGCCCACGGCGAAGGGGGGCAAAAACATGTGGATCGGTGAATCGACCCACACGCTGGACGCGAAGCATCGCGTCTTCCTGCCCAAGCGTTTTCAGGATGGTCTTGGCCGCGACGCCGAAGGCAACCTGACTGCGATCCTTTCGCGCGGATTCGAGGATTGCATAGCCCTGTACTCCGAGGCGGGTTTCCAGCGCGGTCTGGAACGCATGCAGTTGCAGGCGTTTTCGAGTGAGCAGCAGCGGCTGATGCAGCGCCTGTTGTTCGCGGACACGTACCACACGACGCTCGATGTCGCCGGCCGCATGCTCCTGCCCGAATCCCTGCGCGAGCTCGCGCAGATTGGGGCCAAGGAGGTTGTCGTCGTCGGTCTGATCGATCGGATCGAAGTGTGGGACAAGACACGCTGGGTCGAATTCAAGGCCCATAACAAATCCAAGTTCAACCAGCTCGATCGCGTGCTCGCCAATTCCGGGTCTGTGCCCGGACAGTAGTCGCTCGCGCTCGAATTCCCGGGCGAGTCGCATTCAGCGCAACTCGCCCATGCCGATCCGAAGGTGCTTCTCGTGAACGGAGTGGAGCAGATGACCAGCCTCGAGGGGCGGGATCCGTCTTCCGGCGATTCGCCGGTGCACGTTTCCGTGATGCGTGACGAAGTTCAGGCATTGCTCGCGGGTGATGTCGCGGAGCGCGCCTTGCTCACGGGCTGGATCGTGGACGGAACGCTCGGCGCCGGCGGACATGCCGAGATGCTTTTGCGCGGATCGCCTGGTTTGTGCGTGTGCGGTCTCGATCAGGATCCACAGATCCTCGAAATCGCTCGCGCGCGGCTCGCTCCGTTCGGAGCGCGAGTGCGCCTGCGCCACGGAAGGGCGTCGCAAATGGCCGAATTCCTCGAGGCGGAGGCGTTGCCCGCGCCGATCGGCGTGTTGCTCGACCTCGGCGTCTCGTCGCTGCAGCTCGACCGCCCCGAGCGTGGATTCGCTTTCTTGGTCGACGGCCCGCTCGACATGCGCATGGACCCGACCCGCTCGCGCACCGCGGCGGAAGTCATCAATCACTGGGACGAGTCCGATCTAGCGGATCTCTTCTTCCACGAAGGCGGCGACACGCGCGCCCGGCGCATCGCGCACGCTATCGTCGAAGCCCGCCGCCGCTCGCCGTTTCAGCGCACGGGGGCGCTGGCCGACCTGATCGCGCGCACGGCGCCGTCGAGCGGCAAGAGCCACCCGGCGACGAAGGTCTTCCAGGCGCTGCGTCGCGCGGTCAACGAAGAAGGCGAGGAGTTGATCGCGGCCCTCGGCGCCGCGGACTCGACGCTTGCCGACGGAGGCCGGCTGGTCGTGATCTCCTTCCATTCCGGCGAGGACGGGGTGGTCAAGCGCTTCCTCGCGCGCGGGGCGCGCGCGGGCAACTGGCGCTTGCTGACCAAGAAGCCGGTTGGCGCATCGCGCGCCGAAGTCAGGGCCAATCGCCGTTCGCGCTCGGCTGCGCTGCGCGCTGCGGTCAGGGTCCGCACGGCCACGGCGAGCGTCGAGCCCGGCGCGGTTCGCGGCCGGGAAACTACTGCAGGCAACTCGTGATTCGCGCAGCTCTCGTGCTCCTGTTGTGTGGGCTGACCCTGATTCTGGGTTTGTCGACGACGCTCGTGCAGAACGGGAATCATTCGCGCGCCTCGGAGCTCTCCGTGCTGCAGCGTCAGTGGGAGATGTGCGAAGCCGCGAACGCGCAGTCGCGGGCGCTCACCGAAGCGCATTTGCCCGGCGTGCCGAATGTCCCGCTCGATCCCAAGCGCCAACGCAAGGAAATCGCCAGGCGTCTGGCCGCCGCAAGTCCCGCGAAGACGAAGGCTGTGAACCTGTGATCCCCGGCGCCAACTCCGAATCGGCATCTGGCCTGCGTCCGGCCAGCGCGTACTTCGTCGTGGCCGCGGTGTTGTGCGTGGTCGCGGTCTGGGTCGCGTGGATCGCGTTGGGCGGTAAGCCGTGGCTCGGCTTCCGTACGACGCTCGAGCAGGATCCGCCTCCGGAATACACGATCTGCGATCGCTCGGGCCGCCCGCTGGCGGCTTTCGTTCAACGGCTCGACTTGACGATGTCCCCGCGCGCGCTGTGGCAGGCGCACACGCCCGAGACGATCGTGCTTGGAATGGCGCGCGCGCTGGGTGCGCCGACCACTGCCCAGGAACTGCTCGAGCGCATGCTGCCCGATGCAAAACAAGGCGTCGTGCGCGTGGCCTGGAAGCTGGACGCGAGGCAAGCCAGTGCGCTCGACCTTTTCGCGCGCCGCGGCTCGTCGGATCCCGAAGCGCCGGTCAATCCGATCCGCGGCATGTGGATCGAACGCGGCGACGGCAAGCCGGCCAACTCGGCCGCGCCGGCGCTTTCCTACAGGCTTGCCTGGCAACCGCTGGTCGTGCTCTCGAGCGAAGTTCGCGAATCGCACCTCAAGCGCCAGGCCAAGAACCCGCTGCGTTGGAGCCGCGAGCTGGCGGACGGGATCGCGCTCGCGTTGTACGGCGAAGCTGCGCTGCGGCCCGGCGGCGACGAGAAGCAACTCGAGAAACAGCGCGCGCGGATCTGGGAGGGCCTGATGCCCACGCGCTTCGTCGCCGCGCTTCCGGACTTCGCCGCGACTCGGGCGCCCGATGTATGGACGCTGCTCAACGATCAGCACGTCGCGTCGCACCAGCTGTCGATCGAGCGCGGCCGCAACCGGCGCTATCCGCTCGGGCCGATGCGGCTGTTGGGCGGCTGGGGCTTCATCGACAAGCACGAGGCCGAGCGTCGAGCGTTGAGTGCCTTCGGTCTGGAGTCCTCAGCCATCGCCACACCCGAACTGCGGGCTTCGCTCATCGCTTCGCTGTCGCCATCGGATCGCGGTAAGTTGGAGTCGGCGACGTGGAAGGCACTCGCCGAGCCCGAGGCCATCGTCGGTCTGGAACTTGTCTGCGACAAGCTGCTCGCGAGCGACGACTGGAAGTTCCTCGAGCGCAATCCGGCCAGCTACGAGTTCAACCGCCACCGGCCCATCCGGCAGATCGCGCGTGGCCAGGGCAGTCAGGCGCGCTCCTACTACCTGGACTCGCAACCTGCTAGCGACACGCCGCGTGTCGTGACCACGATCGACGCGAAGTTGCAGGCCGAGGTCGGCCGGCAACTGGAGCGCGTCATGGAAGTCTCCAAGCCCGCGCTGGCGATGGCGATCGCGATCGACGTTCAAACCGGCGTTGTGCTGGCGCTCGATTCGCGCGAGGCCTACGCCTTCGGCGGTTTCGCGCCGACCACGCACAGCTATACGCCCGGTTCCACCGGGAAGGTGCTGGTAATGGCCAGCGCCCTAGAAGAAGGCGTCATCCACCCCACGGACATCATCGACGTGGGGCACGGCGAATTTCACATTGCCGGCACGAGCCGCGTGATCCATGAGGCTGAGCACCCCGGGCGCAGCGGACGAATCTCCGCCGCGGAGTGCCTGGCCTTTTCGCTCAATGCCGGCTTGGTGCAGATCGGCTGGAAGGTGGAGCCAGAAGCGCTGCGCGGCTACATGCGCAAGTTGCACTACGCCGAACTGCCGCACTCTGGTTTTCCCGGCGAGCGGCCTGGCATGCTTCCGCCGCTACCGTGGAAGAAAGCCTGGGATTGGGCCTCGGTCTGTTTCGGCCACGGCTACATGACCACCATGTGGCAGCACGCTGCCGGACTCGCGACAGTGATTCGCGGCGGTGCCTGGAAGCCCCTGCGCCTGATCGATCGTGTCGAACAGGGCGAAGCGCGTTGGTTGCTGCCGCGCGCTGAGGGCGAAGTCGTCTTCTCGTCCGAGACCTGTCGCCAAGTGCGCGAGATGATGATGCTCGGCGCCCGCGAGGGAACCGGCAAGCCGGTGGCTTCTCCGGAAAAAATGCCGGGCGCGATCGTCGGCACGAAGACCGGCACGGCACAGAAAGTCTCGACCGAGATCTGTCTGCACGTCGAGCTTGCGCACCAGGCCTGGCACTCCAAGCAGGGCACGAGCTGCAATCGCCAATGCCGTGCGAAGCTCGCCGGTGTGCCGCGCCAGCACGCGGATTGCTACACGTCCTCGATGGTGATCTTCGGACGCCGCGAAGACGGCGGCCGCGAGGTCATGGTCTACGTGGTCGTCGACGACAAGACCGCTGGCGAACGTTACGGCTCGGCCGCGGCCGGTCCGGCGGCTGCCGCGATCCTGCGCGAAGCGCTCGGCCTGACTGCGTACAGCGAACCGCTCGAGAAGCTCGACGCCAAGGGCTTCGTTCCTTCGAAGCTCAAGTCGCGGGCCTCGGACGGGTTGAAGGCGATGCCGTGGCTCGAGGAGGCGGCAAGATGATGGCCCTGCGCGAACTCGTCGCCCGTCACGGCGGCGCTTGCATGCCTGCACTTGTTGGGCGCGGCCCGCTGGTGCGCGGCGTGCAGCTCGACAGTCGCGCGGTCTCACCTGGCGATCTCTTCGCCGCATTGCCCGGCCGTGCGGCCGACGGCGGGCGTTTCGTCGCGCAGGCGCTCGAACGCGGCGCGGTGGCAGTGCTTTCGCCGCACTCGCTCGTCCCGCAAGCCGTGCGCGTGCCGAACTGGATTCACCCGAGCGCGCGCCGTGTCGTCGGCGAAACCGCGGCCGAATTGTGCGGCCATCCGTCGCGCGGGATGTTCGTTGTCGCCGTCACCGGCACCAACGGCAAGACCACGACGGCGCACCTGACCGCGCAGCTCCTGGCGCACGTCGGCCGGCGGCCGGCCGTACTCGGCACCGCGGGCAATCGGTTGGCCGACGGCGTGTTGCTGGCCGCCAGCCACACTACGCCCGACGCGCCGGCGTTGCAGGCTCTGCTCGCGCGCCATCGCGAACTCTTTGGCGACTGCGTCGCGCTCGAATTGTCGAGCCATGCGCTCGATCAGGAGCGTCACGCCGGCCTGGAGATCGACGTGGCGCAATTCACGAACCTGACCCAGGACCACCTCGACTACCACGGCGACATGGCGCGTTACGCGGCCGCGAAGCAGTTGCTCTTCGCCGGTCTTGGGCGCGGAAGTCACGCCGTGATCAACGCCGACGACGCCGCGGGGGAGTCGATGGCGGCCAGCGCGCGCAGCGTTGGCGCAACGGTTCACACGTACAGCATGAGATCGCGAGCCGACCTTTGGGTCAGCGATGTCGAAAGCGATTCACAGGGCACGCGTTTCTGGATCCAAGGGATGGGGATCTTACGGACGAAGGTGCGTTTGCCTCTGTGGGGTCACTTCAACGTCGCCAACTCTCTGGCAGCTCTCGCCGCCGTGCTCCTGTCGGATGCGAGCCCGCTCCACGCGTTGGATGGGCTCGCATCCGTCTCCCCGGCCGCCGGCCGGCTCGAACGGGTCGACCAGCCCTCGCTCGGGCTGACGCTGCTCGTCGACTACGCGCATTCCGAGGATGCCCTGCGCAAGGTGCTGGCCACATTGCGTTCGCACTTGACCGACGCGCGTGGCGCGCAGAGCGGACGATTGCTGTGCGTCTTCGGTTGCGGCGGCGATCGCGATCGCACGAAGCGGCCGTTGATGGGCGCGGCGGTCGACGAACTGGCCGATCTTTGTATCGTCACCAGCGACAACCCGCGCAGCGAAGATCCGCGCGCAATCGTCGACGAGATCCTGTCGGGAATGCGCCAGGACACCCGGGTTTTCGTCGAACTCGACCGGCGGGCCGCGATCGCGCGCGCGCTGGAACTTGCACAGCCCGGCGACATCGTGCTGGTCGCGGGCAAGGGCCACGAGACCACCCAGACCATCGCCAACGTCGCGCATCCCTTCGACGATCGCGCCGTGCTCTCACAGCTCGCAGCCGAGCTTGCACTCAGGAAGTGAATCTAATGCTGGTTCAAGACATTCTCGATGCCACCGGAGCGACCCTCATGCACGGCGATCCGGGCACGCTCGTACACGGAGTCAGCACCGACACCCGCGCGATCAAGCCGCGCGAGTTGTTCCTCGCACTTTCG
Source organism: Planctomycetota bacterium (assembly GCA_043760765.1). GTDB lineage: Bacteria > Planctomycetota > UBA1135 > UBA1135 > JADJQU01. The sequence goes on from JAYUOR010000581.1 coordinate 11,363, forward strand.
GGCCCCAACTTCGACGGCAATCAATTCGCCGAAGAAGCCGGTCGCGCCGGAGCGGGGGCTTTGCTGCTGCAGGGCAAACCCGGCCAGATACTTCCGCGCATTGCCGGCGAGTTGCCGGTGGCGCTGCACGAAGCTCCGCGCCGCGCGCTCGCCGACCTGGCTTCATGGCACCGCTCGCGCATCCAGGCTCAGGTGATCGGGATCACCGGCTCGTGCGGCAAGACCACGACCAAAGGCATTTTGGCCCAACTGCTCGAAGCGCACTTCGTGACCGTGGCGAGTCCGAACTCGTTCAACAACGACGTCGGCGTGCCGCACACCATCCTGCTCGCCGATCCCGACACGCGCATGCTGATCGTCGAGATCGGAACCAACGGGCCCGGCGAGATCGCCGCGCTTTCGCGCATCGCGCGGCCGACCATCGGGATCATCACCAATATCGGCAACGCGCACTTGCAGGGGCTAGGCTCGATCGACGGCGTGCGCCGCGAGAAGAGCGATCTCTTCGCCGCGCTGCCGCGCAACGGCACTGCCATCCTGAACCTCGACTGCCGCTTTGCGCGCGAATTGCGCGCCGCCACCAGCGCGAAAGTGATCAGTTTTTCCGTGGAAGGAGGCAGCGACGGCGACGGCGAAGGTATCGGCGATTTCAACGCGGAAAAGCCCTGGTTCCACGCCGCGGGCACCACCTTCCGGCTGCGCGGCCACGAGATCACTTCGCCGTTGCTCGGCATCCACAATATCTCCAACCTGCTGGCGGCGATCGCGGCCTGCGAGGCGGTGGGGCTCAGCCTGGAACAGCTCTTGCCGACGATCTCGCGGCTCAAGGGCGGGCGCCGCCGCATGGAGCGGATCGAGCTCCAGGAAGTCGTGGTGTTCGACGACACCTACAACGCCAATCCCGAGTCGGCGCGCGCGGGCCTGCGGGTCCTCGCCGGACTGCACGGCCATCGACGGCGCGTCGTGATCCTCGGCGACATGCTCGAACTGGGGCCGCGCGCTCCGGAGTTGCACCACGCCATGGGGCGCGCGGCGGCCGAGAGCAATATTGATCAACTTCTCTTGGTCGGCGAGCTGACGCGCGCGTCCGCCGCCGGTGCGCTCGAAGCCGGCATGCCGATCGCACGCGTCCAGCACCTCGGTGGTCGCGAGCAAGCACTCGCGCAAATCGCTGCATTGATCCAGCCCGGCGATGTCGTGCTGGTCAAGGGTTCCAATGCGATGGGCATGGACCGCGTTGTCCGCCTGCTGAGCGACTCCTTCGGCCCCAGGGCGAGCTGAAGTCAAAGCCAAAGTCCTCGCCATGTTCCCCGGTCTTTTCGACGACATCCTCGGCCTGCACCTCTTTGGCTACATCACGTTTCGCGTGGCCATGGCGGCGCTTACGGCGTTTGGGATTGCCTTGGTCGCGGGCGGTCCCACGATCGCCTGGCTCAAGCGTCAGCGCGCGTCGGAAGACACTTCGAAGTTCGAGGCTCAGCAGGATCTGAAAAACCTTGTCGAGGCCGGGCCGAAAAAAGACACGCCGACGCTGGGCGGGGCTTTTCTGATCGCGTCGCTGCTCGCTTCCGTGCTGCTGTGGGCGCGGCTCGACAATCTAAACGTGGTGCTGGCTGTCATGCTGACCGCGGGATTCGCCGCGGTCGGATTCGTCGACGACTACCGCAAGCTGACCGCGCCCAAGACCAAGGGTCTTTCGCCCGGCGCGAAAATGCTCGGGCTCAGCGTCGTCTGCCTTGCGGCGCTCGGCATGCTCGCCTTCTACGCTTGGTGGTTCGGCCGCCCGACGCTGTTGGCGCTGTACCCGCCGTTCTTCAAGCACGCGCGCATCGATCTGTACCAGTACGGACTTGCCGGTGTCGCTTTGTTCCTTGCCTTTGAATGGTTGGTCGTCGTCGGCTCCGCGAACGCCGCGAACATCACCGACGGACTCGACGGCCTGGCGGTGGGCTGCATGTTGATCGCGGGCTTTACGCTCTCGATCTTCTGCTACGTCTCCGGCCGCCCCGACTGGACTGGATATCTGGACCTGCCCTACGTGCGCCAAGCCTCCGAGATGGCGGTCGTCGGCGGAGCGATGTGCGGCGCCTGCATGGGTTTCCTGTGGTTCAACGCCTTCCCCGCGAAGGTCTTCATGGGTGACTCCGGTTCGCTGCCGCTGGGCGGATTGCTGGGCTGGATGGCGCTGGTCTCCAAGCAGGAACTCGTGCTGCCGCTGATCGCGCTGGTCTTCGTCGCCGAACTCGCTTCGAGCTGGATCCAGAAGCTCTATTTCCAGCGCACGGGCGGCAAGCGACTGTTCACCTGCGCGCCGATTCACCACGGGCTGCAGCTCTACGGTGGCGTGTTCACCAAGACCGACGAGCGCTGGCACGAGATGACCGTGGTCGTGCGTTTTTGGATCATTGCCGCGGCCTGCGCGATGTTGAGCCTGGCCCTCTTGAAGGTGCGCTGAATCATGAGTCGACGACGCAATTCCTCCCACCAAGATTCGCTCGCGCAGGGCGTCGGCTCGCAAGCCGGCGTGCGCGAGCATCAGACCACGATCTTCGAGCGCCTGGATTCGCTGACGCGCCGCGCCGAGGTCGTCGATCCGCGCGGTCCGGCGACGGCGCTGTTCTGCTGCGTCGTCGCGCTGGTCACTTTCGGCCTTTTGGTCCAAGCCAGTCATGCCGCGACGATCCTCGATCCGGAGGACTTCGCCGGTGTTCTGACCGGTCAAATCGCCTTCCGCGCAGCGGGCTTGCTCGTGTTGATACTCGCCGCGCGCGTCGGTCCGAGCGGGTTGCGACGCTTCATCCCGGCGATGACGCTTGGGATCGGGGTCCTGCTCGTCTGCGTCTTCCTGCCGGTGATCGGCACGTCGCTCAACGGCTCGCACCGCTGGGTCAATCTGGGCTTCGTCTCGTTCCAGCCTTCGGAGCTCGCGCGCATCGTGCTCGTCTTGTGGATCGCCGATCGCTGCGTGCGTCTGGGCGATGATGTTCGCGACCTGCGCCGCGGCGTGCTGCCGATGCTGGCCATGGGGCTGTGTTTCTTCGGCCTGGTCGCCGTCGAGACCGACCTCGGTGGTGCGATGCTCTTGCTCTTGTGCATCCTCGGCACGATGTGGGTCGGCGGCGCGCGGCCCACGCACGTTGCCGGTTCGCTGGCGGCTATCGGCGGCAGCGCGCTGGTGGCGGGCTTCACGCTGATCGGCTACATCCGCCGCCGCATCGAGATGTTCGTCGGCTCGACCGACAACGATCAGATCACCGGCAGCGTGCTGGCCATGCACTCGGGCGGGATGTTCGGCGTGGGCCTGGGCCAGGGCGAGTTCCGAAACCACGGCGTGCCTTACCTCGAGAGCGACTTCGTCTTCGCGCAGGTCGGCGAGGAGTTCGGCCTGTTCGGGATGCTGCTCGTGCTCGGTCTTTTCCTGGCGGTGCTCTGGTTTGGCCTGCGGCTCGTGCTTTCGATCCGCGATCGCTACGACGCGCTGGCCTCCTTCGGCCTGCTGCTCGCGACCGCGCTCCAGGCGATGCTGCACGTGCAGGTCGTCGCCGGCCTCGCACCTCCCAAGGGCATGACGCTGCCCTTCATCTCCCACGGCGGCACTTCGCTCGTCGTTTCCTGTCTGTGCACGGGCCTCGCGCTCGGTGCGGCGCGCCGCACCAGTATCGCGGAACCCGAAATCCAAACGTCGGGACTCGAGCCATCGAGAGCCTGACGCGTCCCTTTTCGTTCACTCGGGCGACGAGTCCGCCCGAGCCTCTCCTTTCATCCGTTCCAACACCAACTTCATCCGCGCTTCGCCATCCGGCGCAAGCCTTTCCAGGACCACTGAAACCATGCAACGCATCGAACGCTACGGCGTGATCGCCCTCGTCTTCCTACTCGTCACCATCCTCGCGGTCGCCGTTTGGGGCCAGCGCAAGAACCAGTCGCTATTGTCGTTCCTCAAGCGCGACAAGGGCGCCGAGGTCGCCAAAGTCGACGCACCGGTCACCCCTGAAGGGACCCTGGGCAACAGCGGGCCCAGCCTTTCGGACCCGACGCACATCCTCAACCCCGCCGCTCCGCAAACTCCGGGTACCAACGTCGCCACGGGACCGGGAACGCAACTCGCGCCGCCGGCAGGCCCCGGCGCGGGCGCGGTCGACTTCGGTCATGGCTCCACGCCCACTCCGGGCGGTCAGCCGGGCCTTGGCTTTGTTGGCGGCGATGTCGTCGTGGGGGGGCCGGGCACCATTCAGCCCAGTGTGATCGTTTCGCCGCCGGTCGACGCCGGTCCGCGCACCTATACGGTCAAGAACGGCGACACCCTGGGTTCGATCGCCAAGCGCGAGCTAGGTTCGACGAAGCGTTGGCAGGAAATCGAAGCGCTCAACGGAGTCAAGTCCGAGCGCCTGTCCGTCGGCATGACACTCAAACTGCCGGCCGGCGCCGCGAACTCCGGCACGCAGACCCTGGTCAAGAATGACAACACTCCGACCCAGGGACCGATCGCCCAGCCCAGCGCCCCCAAGAGCGGATCGAGCTACAGCGTTCGTTCCGGCGACTCGCTCTCGAAGATCGCGGCCACGCAACTTGGCGACTCGAATCGCTACAGCGAAATCATCGCCTTGAATCCGGGCATCAATCCCGCGAAGCTCTCGATCGGCCAAAGCCTGCGCCTGCCGGCCGGTGCCAAGAAGCCCGCTGTGGAATCCGCCAAGCCCAAGTCGCGTCCGTCCCAAGGCTCGTCTGAAGTGGCTCGTCTCGACACGCAGAAGAAGGCCAAGGTGCAATGAGCCGCAAGTTCCGGTGGTTCGTGCTCGCGTCGTGCGCGTTCGTCGTCCTGATGGGCGGCCGCGAGACGATCAGCCTGTTGGCCGGTGGGCCGCAGGTGCGAAGTTCGGCACCGGAGCTCCACGGCGCGACCAACGTCGCCGTGGAAAAGCGGGCGGCCAAGCGTGCGCCTTCGCCGGCCAGGCTTGGAGCAGACGGTGAGCTGGCGCGAGGCGAGGCGCGCCAACCACAAGAGTGATCGACCGAAAGGGAATCCGCGCCACTCGCCGGCGCGGATTCCTCGAACTCTTCGCAGTGAAGGTCCTGCTACTTCCGTGACTTCCGTTCAGGTCAAGCGCCGCGAGCCGGCCGAGTTCGACTTCGGCTCGGAAGAATCGCGCAGCCAACAATTGAATCGTCGAGTGGAATCTGCTGCTGGAGCCATTGCTTCGTCGCCACTGCGCATTGCGCTTGCGGGCGGCGGGACTGGTGGCCACATCGTGCCGGGCCTGCATCTGCTCGCAGCTCCGCGCGCCAGGCAAATCGTCGAGGACGTGCTCTGGTTCCAGACCGGCCGCGCGGTCGAAGCGCGCGTGCTTGCGGGAGCAGAGGCACGGCTTTCGCCCGCGACGCTCGAGCGCGTCACGCTGGCGCTCGAACCCGAAGGCGGTGGAGCCCCGAGTCTTGCGCGGCTTGCGATTCACACGCTGCCCGCTGTGCTGCGCGCGCGCCGCGCGCTGCGCGAACATCGCTCACATGTATTAGTCGGCCTGGGCGGATTCACTTCGCTGCCGGCGGTGCTCGCGGCGCGTTCCCTGGGATTGCCGACGGCCTTGCTCGAGATCAATGCCCACGCAGGCCGCGCCACGCGCTGGCTCGCTTCGAGTTCGACGCGCGTGCTGCACGCCTGGAGGTCGACCCTTCCCGAAGGGGCAGGTCCGCGCGACGTTCTGATCGGCCCACCGCTCGCGCCGGAATTCGAAGCCGGCGAACCCAGCGAAGCACAGTCCGCGCAGGCTCGCCTGGAACTCGGCTTTGATCCGTCCAAGCCGTTGCTCGCCGTGCTCGGCGGCAGTCAGGGCGCCGGTGGCATCAATCGATTCGTCGCTGAATATGCGCCGTTTTGGACCCATGCCGGCATCTCGGTGCTGCACCAGACCGGACCCGGCCGCCGCAGCGAAGGTCCGCTCGATGGCGGCGGCTACCTTGGCGTCGAATACGTTCACGACGTGCCCAAGGCCCTGCGCGCCTCGAGTCTGGTGCTTTGCCGTGGTGGCGCTTCGAGCCTGGCCGAGATCGGCGCCATGCGCCGGCCGGCCTGGATCGTGCCCTACCCGCACCACAAAGATCGCCACCAGGAGAGCAATGCGCGCGAACTGCGCTCTGGCGCGCGCATCGTTCAGGAGAGCGAACTTACGTCGGATCTCGCGCGCGAACTCTCGCGCCTGTGCGGCGCTTTCGGAGCTGACGAAAGGCGCGCGATGTCCGTCGCGCTGCAAGGAATCGTTCTGCTGGGCGGCGCTGCTCGGATGTTCGAAGAAGTCGAACAGCTCGCCAGGCAATCGATATCACGCTTCCAATCCGCTACTGCAAGTCATTGAATGGTCAAGATGCAACGTTCCCAAGAATCAAGCGTCCGTCATGGCTCCACGACCGGGCGCGCGCTGTGCCAAGGAATTCCCGAACGCGTGCACTTTCTCGGCGCAGGCGGCGCGGGTGTCAGCGGCGCCGCGCGTGTGCTTTTCGAACATGGCCACGAGCTCAGCGGGCACGACCGCGCCGAAGGCCAGCACGTCGAGTTGCTGCGCTCGATGGGAATTCCGGTCGAAGTTTGTGCTCAGGGCTCAGCGCATTTGCCCGAAGGCGTCGAACTGCTGGTGCGCTCGGCCGCGATTTCGCGCGAGGACCCCCAAGTGCGCGAAGCCGAGGAGCGCGGCATCGCCGTGTTGAAGTATTCCGAGCTGCTCGGCCGCATCACGCCCGCCGGCCGCACGCTCGCGGTTGCCGGCACGCACGGCAAGACGACGACTTCGTGGCTCACGTATCACGCGTCGCGCGGCGTGGCCAAGACCCTCGACCTGCCGCTGCCGGGCGCGATCATCGGCGGAATCTGCGGCAAGCTCGGCACGAACGCGATCGTCGATGAGCCCGCGGGATTGTTCGTCGTCGAGGCCTGCGAGTACGACAGTTCGTTCCTGAAGCTTGCGCCTCACAGCGCGATCATCACCAACGTCGAAGACGATCACCTCGACTACTTCGGCACCACTGACGCGATCCATCGCGATTTCTCGAAGTTCGCCCACGGCGTCGACCCGAAGGGCCTGCTCGTCATCGGTGAAAGAGTTCCGCGCGGTGTCGAATCGGCGGCGCGCTGCACCGTGTGGCGTCTTGGCCGCGACATTTTCGCCGGCCTGGTGGGCGAGCGGCAGGGACGCTTCACGATGAGCCTGCGCGGGCCCGGCTTCGAGATCCCCGAGATCCACGTCGGCGTCCCCGGTCATTTCAACGTCGACAACGCCGCCCTGGCGCTGAGCTTGGTGATCGGTTCGTGCATGAAACTCTGGGAACTCGAGACCATGGACGTCGGCCTCGCAGCCGCGCGTGGACTCGAAGTGTTCGGCGGAGCCAAGCGCCGCTTCGAATCCTGGGGCACTGTCGGACGCACGGAAATCGTGCACGACTACGCGCACCATCCGACCGAAGTGCGCGTCACGTTGGAAGCGGCGCGCCGCGTCTTTCCTGGCCGCCCGCTGCACGTGCTCTTCCAGCCGCACCAGCACAGCCGTACCGCGCGTTTCCTGAACGAGTTCATCGAGAGTCTGCGCTTCGCCGATCGCGCCGTGATTTCCGACGTCTATGGTGCGCGCACGCACGTCGACGGCACGCACACGGCGGGCGCGAACGACATCGTGGCCGGGCTCGATCGCTGCAACGTCGCCGCCGTGGCGCCGGGCGACAAATCGGCGAGCACGCGGGTTTTCGCCAAGGGCCTGCCCGACAACGCGGTGGGCCTGGTGCTCGGCGCCGGCGACATCGAAGATGTGAAGCATGAACTCCTTGCTGAACTGGCCCTGCGCAGCCCTGGCTAACGCGTCGCTCGCGGAGCGGACGACCATGCGCGTCGGCGGCAGCGCCGAGTGGTTGCTCGAACCGTCGAATCCCGACGAACTCGCGCGCGCCTGGAGCGCGGCGCGCGAACGCGGCTTCGTGCCGCGCATCCTCGGCGGCGGCGCCAACCTGGTGATCGAGGACGGAGTGCTCGCAGGCGTCGTGCTCTCGACTTCACGCTTGCGCTACATCCTGCGGCCGGGCTTGGGCGACGACATGACTGCCGAGTGGACGCTCAAGGAAACGGCTTCAGTTCCAAGCGTGCGCGCGGATCAGGACACGCGTCTGGTCGCGTGGTGCGGAGCGACGATCCCTGGAATCGTGCGCGCCGCGACGCAATTGGGTTGGAGCGGACTCGAAGGGTTGGCCGGAATTCCAGGTCAGGTCGGCGGCGCCGTCGCCATGAACGCTGGCGGACGCTGGGGCGATTTCTGGGACGTGGTCGAGAGCGTGCGCGTGCTCGACAAGGAAAGCGGCGCCGTGAGCGACTTACCGCGTGCCGAATGCAAACCCGGATATCGCGACGGCGGCATGTCAGGCTTCGTGGTACTGGGGACGGTCGTGCGCTTGAAACAAAGCTCGGTGCCCGCTGTCGAGAGCCTGGTGCGCGAGTACATCCAGACGAAGAACAAGGTGCAGCCGGTGACCCAATGGTCGGCCGGCTGCGTCTTCAAGAATCCAAGTCGCGAACTCTTCGGCGGCCGCTCGGCCGGGAAGTTGATCGAGGATGCCGGCGGAAAGGCGCTTTCGCGCGGCGACGCGATCGTCAGTCCGTTGCACGGCAATTTCATCGTCAACAAGGGCCACGCCAGCGCCACGGACGTGTTCACGCTGATCGAGGACGTGCGCGATCTGGTGCTCGAAAAGACCGGCGTTTTGCTCGTGACCGAGGTGAAAACCTGGCGCGCGAGCGATTCCGTGCATGGCTAGCAGCCCGCGGGGGTGGCGGCGACGGGAGCGCCGGATAGAATCTGGCGCTTCGTTGTGTCCGCCGGAGTCGGGCACACGCCGGTGCGCGCGCCAGGTTGGTCGAGCCCGGTCCAATCACTCCCTCCCGTCGAAGCAGGTTGCGGCGACGGCAGCGCACTTTGGAGAAAAACATGTCGACCCAAGCAGCGGCTTCCCAGGTCGGGGAGCCCTTCCCCTTGTCCAGCCTGCGACACTCGGTGTCGCACTTGATGGCTTCGGCCGTCCAGCGTTTGTATCCCGGCGTGAGCTTCGGCTTCGGACCGGCGATCGAACACGGGTTCTACTACGACTTCGATCTGCCGACGAAGCTCGAGGACGCCGATCTGGCCGCGATCGAAAAAGAGATGCGGCGCATCGCCAAGCAGACGCCGGAAATCGTGCGCGAGGAAGTCACGCGCGCCGAAGCGCGCAAACGATTGAGTGCGCGCAGTCAGGGCTACAAGGTCGAAGCGCTCGACTCGATCCCTGAAAACGAAAAGATCAGTTTCTATCGCCACGGCGACTGGGAGGATCTTTGCGAAGGCCCGCACGTCGATCGGCTCGACCGCAATTTCCATTTCAAGCTGCTCTCGCTGGCCGGCGCTTATTGGCGCGGCGACGAGAAGCGGCCGATGCTGCAACGCATCTACGGCACGGCCTTCTGGTCGAAGGAAGAACTCGACAAGCACCTCGCCTGGTTGATCGAGGTCAAGGCACGCGATCACCGCCGGCTTGGCACCGATCTCGATCTGTTCAGCACGCACCAGGAAGCGGGCGCGGGCTTCGTCTTCTGGCATCCGAATCTCGGCGCCGTGCGCCGCGCGATCGAAGAGTTCTGGTGGGAGGAGCATCAGCGTCGGGGCTACGAAGCCGTGTACACGCCGCATGTCCTGCGCGAGCAGGTCTTTGCCGTGTCCGGCCACCTGCAGAACTACGCGGACATGATGTACTCGGAAATGTTGATCGACGAGATGCCCTATCGCGTCAAGCCGATGAACTGCCCGGGTCACTCGATCATGTACAAGACCCGCAACCACAGCTATCGCGACTTGCCGTTACGCTGGGCGGAGCTCGGCACGGTGTATCGCTACGAGAAGTCGGGCGTGCTGCACGGCATGTTGCGCGTGCGCGGTTTCACCCAGGACGACGCGCACATCTTCTGCACGCCCGAGCAGCTCGAAGTCGAGATCGCGGGCGTGGTCGAGTTGATCCGCATGACGCTCGAGACTTTCGGTTTCGAGTACACCGCCTATCTCGCGACGCGTCCTGAGAAAGCGATCGGTTCCGAGGAAGTCTGGACCAAGGCGATCGCCGCGCTCGAAGCTGCTGCGAAGCGCGAGAATTTGCCGCTGGTACTTGATGAAGGCGGCGGCGCGTTCTACGGGCCGAAGATCGACTTCAAGGTGCGCGACGCTCTCGGCCGCGAGTGGCAGAACTCGACCGTGCAGTGCGATTTCAACTTGCCTGAGCGCTTCGATCTGAAGTTCACGGATTCCGACGGCAAGGAAAAGCGGCCGATCATGATCCACCGCGCTGTGCTTGGCTCGATGGAGCGTTTCGTCGGCGGCTTGATCGAGCACTTCGGCGGGAAATTCCCGCTGTGGTGCGCGCCCAAGCAGGTTGCGCTGATTCCGATTCGCGAGGAGCACGCGCCGTATGTGCAGGGCCTCGCGAAAAAATTGCAGCAGGCGCTCTACCGTGTCGACTGCATGGACGACCCCGGCCACATGAACAAGAAAATCAAGGAAGCGCAGCACGCGCAGATCCCGTTCATGCTGATCGCGGGAGATCGTGAAGCAGCCGAAGGTACGGTGGCCGTGCGACGTCGCGGCACGCGCGAGCAGGTCGACATGAAGTTCGACGACTTCGTGGCGCTGATGACCAAGTTGCGCGCGACGAAGTCGCTGACGCTCGACTGACTTCGGAGCTGAGAAAACGCAACGAGCCGCTGCATCGCACTCTGTGCGAGTGCAGCGGCTCGTCGATTCATTCTTCATTCAGTGGTGCGCGCATTCGATGGGAGCGACTCGCACCTCGCTCACGCGCCCCGCTCGCGTTTGAGCAAGGCCTGGAACCCGTCCCACGCAGCCGATTCATAGGTGTGGATGTGGACCAGCTCCCAGCCCTCGGCGCCGAGGTGGTTCAGGTAATTCTCGAGCGATTCGCGGTCCCATTCCTCGAGACCGCCGGGAGCAGGGACGGTCTCCTCGTCGATCAGTTTGTATTCCCAGCGTCTCATGTGACTTGGCCTCGTGCTTCAGAATCAGGAGGGTTCGTTCTGCGGTGCCCGCGGCGGACTACTCCATCCGCGAAAGGAATATTCCAAGATGCCTACGGCTCCGGTTCCAACTCGACTCGCACCGGCGACTCAGGGGGGGAACTCGGATCCACCATCACCGTCCGATCGGCATGACCTGGTGCAACAAACTCCACTTTGTCGAAGCCTGCTCTCACGGCCAAGTCGACTCGCCCGCCTGTGTGGTGCTCGTAGTTGAACAGACCACCACCGACGTACTCCATCTCGCCCCACTGGAGCCAGAAATGGAATTCCTCGATCGGAGCCTGTGTTCTTGAATCGACGACGAGGAAAGTTCGTCGCGCAAGCCGTTTCAGGACGATGCGCAGGTCCTTGGTCCCGGGCTTGTATCGGGTTTCGAAATCCCCAAAGTGCCAGGGTTCGTGATCTTCGAGCGAGGCTAAGAGTGCATGCGGCTCGTCTTGGCTCAGGAGCATGCAAAAGCTTCCGTCGGCACCGCTCCGCGTCCGTGGGTTGTTATTTCGACCGAGAATGTATCCA
>JAYUOR010000582.1:0-2995 GCA_043760765.1 Planctomycetota bacterium
GCGATTCTTCAATTTCGTGAGGCCCTCGCCCGAAAGCAGTACGAACAGGATCGCGGCGAGCGCAACGAGCACGAAACGTATGATCCCCGCGGTTGGCAGTTTGGAGATGGTTCGCGGGCAATTGCGGCCATAGCATTCCGGCGCGAGCTTTTCGCCCAGTGCTCCGCGCAGACGGGCCTTCTCGAACAGCAGCTGGCGGCGCCGATCGAGTTCCTTGCGGTCGCCCATCAGTTCGCCCTGGAATCCAAGTGCCATGCAGCTGAACAGGACCAGCGCTATTTCCGAGGCGTCGCTCGCCGTGTCTGCGAGCACATCGTCCACGAAGGTGAAGAATTTCGTCCCGGCCTCGGACGTGTTGAAGTAGTGCTGTTCGAGCAGCTGCATCGACCACGCCGCGCGGTTCGTCCAGTTCGAACTCAACACGACCTGATCCGCGGCGGCGACCATGGAATAGCGAGCGCGATCGAATAGCGAGCGCAGCTTGCGATCGCTCTCACACGCGCCTTGCGCGCGCTCGAACTCGCGGACCAGGAGGTCGCGCAACTCATCGACCGACAGCGTGGACGTCTCTGCGTTTCGGCGAAACGAGGTCAAGAACAGAAAGATCGGCGTGCAGGCCTCATGCAAGGAAGCGGGCTTTGATGTCATGGCTCACTCCGGCAATTCGACGTAGAAGTGGTAGCGCACTTCGCCCAGGGCACCCAGTGCCGAGAGCAACATGCCTTGGCGCGCCTCGAGCAGTCTGAGCCAAGCCTCGCGCGACTTGCCCTCGGTGACGACGCGGAAGAAGTGCAGGTTCTCGCGTTTGGGGAATGAGGTCGGCGCATCGCGCTCGTGTTCGAGTTCGATGCCGGGCACAACACCCTGAATCACCCGATCGGCGTCTTCCGGAGGGATCAGCTTGACGCCGGCGCCCACCAACTCGGCCGTATCCTCCGGCGACTTTTCCAGTTCCACGGCCAAGTGGAACAATGCTCCGCGTTCGACCCAGTGTCCGGGGATGGAGCACTCGAGGATGCCCTCGCGCTGACTGTCGAGCTGGAACTCGCTGGTCTCGTAGGGGACGGCGACTTCGGCGGCGAGCAACTCGCTGATGCGCGCGATGACTTCGCTGAACGCGGCGTCGGGGTTGGAGTGCTCGTACGGCGGAATCTCCGGCATGATCCGCTGGGACGAAAACACGGCCAGATTGCCGGCGGTGCGCGCGAACTCCAGGTAGGCGAAGTAGGGGTGGAGGCTTGGGTTGCGCGACATGTGCTCAAGGCTGGCCAAGCATGGATTGATCGCTTGGAGTTTCAGCAGTCCGGCCAGATCCGCTCCGCGCTCGACGCTCGAAAGTTTGGCGAGGGCCGGCACGCGAGCCGCAAGGTCGCGCGCGTTGGAACGTGCGATCGATGCCAACTCGACCATTTGGGCCACCAGCGCCGCGGAAGCCGCACAAATCAACACCGGTGCGACCCAGGATTCACTCAACGCCGAGTGTGCTTGGGGCTCGCCGCGTCGTACCAGTCGCGCGATCGGGAGCGTCTCGTAGCCGGAGCGATCCTCCTCCCCAAAGAACAGACGAGCGCGCAGGCGCTTGAATTCCAGCTCTTTGTAGGCATCGCGCTGATTTTCGTCAGGCACACTTTCGACCTCGACGTCATAGCGGTAGGGGCGGCCCTCTTCTGTGCCGATCTGGGCCGCGTTGGCCTGCATGGCCTGCACTCCCAACCAGACCTGCAATTCGGCCTCGGTGAAGTGCTCGCCAAACTCGCGCTGCTCGATCACGCCGTTGCCGGGGAGTGCCAGCCAGCTGCCGTCACGGAAGAGGAATTCTCCCTCTTGAAGCACGAAGACATCGCGTTCGAGCGCCTTTTCGTCGATGCGCAGGGCCAAGGTCCCCCAGGCGCCAGCCAGGGACGCGCTGTCTCCGGCCGTCATCCGGGCGTGCAGTTCTCGGGTGAAGGCCTGAAGGTGCTGGGGGCAAAGCAGCATGCCTTCGCGCCAAAGCACGCTCGCGGACGGGGCCGACAGACTCATTCTGGAACGCCGGTCGGAAGCGCCATCGAGCCGCTCGATTTGTCGTGAACGGTGATCCTCGTTCCGCGCAGGTCGAGTTCCATGTCGTCGATATTGCGGATCACAGAACTCTTGATCACCTCCGAAGCGCCCCATCCGCTGGAGCGGCAGTTGACGACGATCACCGCCGCAAGCGTCGGGCGTGCGTCGAGCAGCTCGCGGTGGATCTCGACTTCAAGGTTGGGAGCCTTCTTGGACACGGCAACTCCGACCACCTCTTGGTCAGTTTTCAGGAGCAATTGTTCGAGTGTCCAGGACTTGCCGTGCCTGGGCTTGTACTGACCAAAGGCGACGTATTTTTGTTGTTGGGGGGGGAGCACGACCCTGTCGATCGTCTTTTCATTGGCGAGATCGGCAAGATCGACTTCGTCGCCGACGATCAAGTAGATCGACACCACGTCCTCGAGTTCGATGCCACGAACGGTGAGCACGAGGCATCCGGGCCCCATGAACGGGATGGATTGGCACGCAAACAACGTCATCGAGGCCAGCGCGAGCGCGACGACCCAAAGTAGATGCCTCATTGAACAGACTCCTCTCCCAGGACGATGAACCGGACCGATGCAAGTCCGCAGAGAATACCCAAGTCCGATGCCGGCTGCCAGCCGCCCGGTCTCGGGCGCCGGCGAATCAGTCGGCCGTGGCCGCGTCGGATGAGCTGCCGTCCCCGATGAGCTCTTGCGCAGCTTCCCGCGTGAATTTCTCCAGCCTGTCCTCGACCATGTCGGGCGTCAGTTCGCGCAAGTACAAGCCAGCCCGGCGCCACAGTTCGGCGTCGCGCTGACCGGAAATTCGCATGAAGACCGGGATCGGCGCCAAGCCTGTCAGTGCTTCCTCGCTCAGATCAAGCTTCAACTTGGACGCGAAGGATGCGGCGGCCTTGCGGTGCGCCCCGAGCGATGTCACCAACCAGCGCGCGAGATGTGCGAAGTAG
>JAYUOR010000583.1:0-7729 GCA_043760765.1 Planctomycetota bacterium
GAACACTGTGCGAGCAGATTCGCCGTGCCTTCGACGTTCGTCCGCCAATATTCGGCGCGCGAGCCCCAGACTCCGGCCTTCGCGGCGGTGTGGAAGACGACGTCGACGCCACGCAGGGCGGCGCACAGTTCCTCCTGTTCGTTCAACTCGATCGCGAGAGACTTCGCGCCAAGTTGCTCGATCTCAGAATGAACCGAGCGCGCGATCGAGATGACTTCATCGCCGCGCGCGATCAATCGCTCGACGATCTCGCGGCCGAGGAAGCCGCCGCCGCCGCTGACCAGGCACTTCACGGAGACTCGCTCTCCGCCCACTGTTTGAGAGCCGTACGATCAATTTTTGCCTGGTGGCGCACGTCGAGCGGAAAGTCCTTCTTGAACAGCACGCGCGCGATCGGCTCGAGTGTCGCGATCGATGCTGCGAAACTCAGGATTGCAGCGGCGAGATCTTCGCGCGCGCGCGCGGCTTTCGGAATTTGGCCTGAAGATGTTTCGACGACGAGCGTCGGAACTTCGCTGCCGCGCGGTCCGACTCCGACGAGCGCGCAACGTCCCACGGCGGGGTGCAACTCGAACACGTTTTCCAGCGGCACCGGGAACAGCGTGCCGCTCGCGGTTTCGATGCGGTGAGACTTGCGGCCGAGGAACCACAGCAAGCCCTCTTCATCGAAACGGCCGAGGTCGCCCATGCGGTGCCAGAAGCTTTCGCCAGCTTGGATTTTTGCAAGGGCCGTAGCTTCGGGTTCGAACTTGTATTCGCGGGTCACGTTCTTGCCGCGCACGCAGATTTCGCCGGCTTCACCCGCAGGCACGAGCAGGTCGTCGCTCCATTGATCGATCGGCTCGTCGACGATGCGGATCAAGCGCACTTCGACTCCCGGGACCGCACGCCCGATGCAGGTGCCCGCGCCGCGCGCGGATGCTTCGGCAAGTCGGCCAGCGAGCAAGACACCTTCGATGTGCGCGACCGGCAACGCTTCCGTGGCGCCGTAAGGCGTGAACACTTCGCCGCGCCGACTGATCACCGCGCGCGCGCGGCGCACGAGACCAGCTTCGACGGCAGCTCCGGCGATCATCAATCGTTCCAGCGAATCCAATCGTTGGCTGCGCGCTTCGCACCACGGAATCACTCGCCGCCAGATGGCGGGGGAGCCGAAGCTCGAACGAACCTCGAAGCGCTCGATCGCCTGCACGATGCGCGCCGGGTCGCACTCGGCGGGGCGTGTGAAGTCCATGTCCGGAAACACGCTGGTCAATCCGAGCGCCGGACCGAAAAGGGCGAAGAGTGGGAAGCAGGCGAGATCGGCACTTCCCGCCGCGAAGCGATACAGCTCGCGCAGGATCTCGACCTGGGCCTGGAACATGCCGTGTTCGTAGAGCACACCCTTCGCCGGCCCGGTCGAGCCGGATGTGAACAGGATCGCGGCTTCGTCGCGGGGCGAGCGTTCAATGGCGGCGAAAGCATCGGTCTCTTCGGCAAGCCAGGTTTCGAGCGAGGCCTGGGCCAACATGCGCGTTCCCGAACTGACCGTGATCTCGACACTCTTGAAGTGCGAAGCGAACAGCGGCCGCAGCAAGAGCAGCTTCGGAACCGCGATCAATGCGCGCGGCTTGACTCGCTCGATGGCGGCGAGCATTCCACTCCGGCCCATGCCCGGATCGATCAGCACCGGAATGGCACCGAGTTTGAAAAGTCCCTGGATCAGCGCGATCCAATTCAAGCCCGGTTTCACGAACACGCAGGCGCGCTCGCCGGGGCGCAAACCAAGTCGCGCGAGCCCGTGGGCCACGCTGGCGCTGGCTTGATCGAGCGCGCTCCAGGTCCAGGTTTCGAAATCGCCGTCCTTGGGCGCGGCCACCGCGAGCGCATCGGGTTCACTCACCGCGCGCTGACCAAGGAAGCGCGCCACGTTCGCGCCGTTGGAGTCCTGGACCTGCGTCGTCATGGGCGCGGCCTGTGCGTCTCAGCCGAGTTCGGGCGCGGCGGGCAGCGGATTGCGCGCCAGGAAACGTTCGATCCAACGCAGCGAACGCTCGCGCGCATCCTCGAAGACGTAGTGGCCCGCGCGCTCGTCGAGGTGCACTTCAGCCTGGGGCCAGACTTCCTGGAATCGCGCGAGGTGCTCGGGCGTGAAGCACCAATCGAGTCCGCCCCAGATCAGGCAGGTGGGCAACTTCTCGAAGCCGGGCAAGCTCTTCTCGATGCGCTCGAGTTCGGCGTACGACGGATGGCGCGGCGAGAGCGGGATGTCCTGCACGAAGCGCAGCGTCGCGATGCGGTGCGCGAACGAATCGTAGGGCGCGAGATAGCCGCGGCGCACGCTGGGTGTCATGCGCTCGTGGCGTTCGAGCGCCATCACAGTCGCGGCGACCGCAAAAGCATTGAAGCCGCGCACGGCGAGCGCACCGAAGCCCGGCGCGCGACAGGCGCGGATGCGCCAGGGCGCCTTGAGGCCGGTGAACGCCGAGGTGTTGAACACGATCAGACGCGCGATGCGCTCCAGGTTGCGGCTCGCGAAACCCAGGCCGATCGGGCCGCCCCAGTCGTGCACGACCATGGTGACGCGTTTGAGATCGAGCGAGCGGGCCAGCCGCTCGAGATTCTCGACGTGCTGCGCGAGGCGATACGGATAGCGCGCGGGTTTGTCGGACAAGCCACAGCCGATGTGGTCGACGGCGATGCAGCGATAGCGATCGCTCAACGCGAGGATCGCATGGCGCCAGTGGAACGACCAGGTCGGATTGCCGTGCACGAAGAGTAACACTTCGCCGTCGCGCGGGCCCTCGTCGAGGTAGTGGTAACGCAGACCATTGCCCAGATCGAAGGCATGCCCCTCGAAGGGATATTCGCCGGCGAAGGGCGCGACGATCGCGCGACGCTCGGCCTTGTCGAGATCGGAATTCACTGCGCCACCTCGCGCGCTTCGGGCTCGCTCGAACGCCAGTCGACGCTCTCGCGCGCGCGGCCGGCGACCGCGACGATGAACGGAGGATAGGCGCGCGATTCGACGGCGTGGCGCACGCCATCGTGCTCTAACACGCAAAGATCGCCGTCGACATCCTCGATACGCACTTCCGAGAGCGACATCAGGCCAAGTCCGAGTTTCTTGAGCACGGCCTCCTTGGCGGTCCAGGCGCGCGTGAACGCGATCGCCTCGTCATGGGCGCGGAACAGACGCCGCTCGGTTTTGCTCAAGGCCTGTTCAACGATCTCGGGGCGCGGCGTTTCCACGGCTTCGGCGTCGATGCCGACTGGATTGCGCGAGACGGCGGCCGCGACCAGACCGAGGTTGCCAAGACTGGTGTGCGAAAGCGTCCAGTGCCAGCCGTTCGAGGGCAGCGGGGCCTCGCGCGCGTCCTTCTCGAGCTTGCCGAGTTGGGCGCCGCTCGTTCGCGCGGCTTCGGCGAGCGCCGCCAGCGCCGTCGCGCGCAGCAACGCCACTCGCGCCACGCCGCGCGCGCTGGCGTCGGGGATCGTGGTCCGCCGCACGACGACGATCAGGTGTTCGTCGACCAGTTCCATCATGGCGCCGGCCGCGTTGCGCGCTCGACGATGGCGCGATCGAAGAAATTGACGCCGAGTCCAGCGTCGACGACCAGTCCCTGGGCATTGATGCCCGAAGAGCGCTCGGAAAGCAGGAAGAGCACTGCATTTGCGACTTCGGCAGTGGTCAGCGCGCGATGGCGCAGCGTGGCCATCTCGGCGAAAAGGTAGTTGTCGAGATATCCGGGAATGCCCGCGGAGGAGGACGTTTTTAACGGCCCGGCCTTGACCGAATTCACGCGCAGTTCGTCGCGCTCGGCGAGACTCTTGGCCAGGAAAACGACCGCGGCGTCGAGCGCGGCCTTCACCGGCGCCATGTAGCCGTAACTTTCGGCCGCAAGCTGCGTGTGCGAGATGGAAAGTGTGACGATCGACGCGCGTGGCGTGAACAAAGGAGTCAAAGCCCGCACCAGGGCGACCAGGGAGAAGCACGAGATATCGACGGCCTCGAGGAAATCCGCGCGCTCGGTTTCGTGAAAAGGCCGCACGCCGTTCGAGTAGTTGGCGAAGGCCAACGAATGCACGAAACCGTCGAGTGCGATTCTCTGCGCGCTCAACTCGACAGCCAGGCGGTCGATCTCTTCCTGGCGCGAAACGTCGCAGACGAAGATCGGACTGTGACCGACGAGTTTGCGCACTTCGTCGGCCAGTTCGCGTGTCTTGACCACGTGCACGATGCGCGCCGACTCTTCGGCGAGCGCCTGATGCACGAACCAGGCGATGCTTTTCTTGTTCGCCAGCCCCGCGACGAGCACGGTCTTGTCTTTCAGACCGAGAAAAGTCATCAGGGCTTGGCGAGCGGCGTGGGAGCGGGATGATCGAGATCGACGTCAGCGTGGTGGTCAGTGTCGTGCAACGGCGCCAACGCCACGACGAAGGACACGCGCAGCACGGTGCGGCCGGCGGACTGCACGCGGCCGGTCATGAAACGCGCAGCGCCGACGCGCTCGTCGAGCGTAACGTGGATCGAGAGTGTTTCTCCGGGGCGCACGACGTGCTTGAAGCGCGCGTCGGCGATCTTGGTCAGGACCGGAACAGAATCCAGCGGCGCGCGGTCGCGCGCGTCGTGGGAGCACAGGATCGCCCCGGCTTGGAACACGCTCTCGCAAAGCAGGACGCCGGGGACGATCGGATGTCCGGGATAGTGGCCCTCGAAGAACGCCGCGTCGCTGCGCACGGTCCACTCGGCCCGAATCTCGCGTTCGCTATGTTCGAGGATGCGGTCGACGAACAGGAACGGGGCGCGATGGGGGATCGCGGAGTGGATGGTTTCCATGGTGGGTTCACTTGGTGGCGGCCTGCGCAAGGTCCGCGAGGTAGGGGTCAAGTTTGGCGGCAGTGATCACACCGTAGTTGGCCGCGCCGAGCCAACCAGACATGATGATACCCACGGAACCGGCGTGGTAGAGCCCGCGCACTTGTTCGCAGAGATTCATGCTGTAGCGCAGACCCTCGAACTTCGTGCCGAACGAGGCGCCGTTCATGTGCTGCGTGTAGAAGCGGAAGGTGCGCGGCGTCGAGACTTCGATGTGGTCGAGTTTCTCGCGCACGCCGGGCAGGTAACGCTCGAGCGAGCGCAGCGTGTCCTCTGCGAGCCAGGCCTTCTCGCGCTCGTAGGCCTCTTCGGACAGCGCCGCCCAATCCGACCAGTTGGCGTTGGTCGAGCTGACGATCGCGAAGCGATTCGACTGCGGCCGCGTCTTGGGATAGTAGAACGAAAACGTGCGGCTCTCGCCGTGAAAATCGCACAGCGAGGCGGAATCGAAGCGCGGCCGGGTCGAGCTAAACAACAGATCGGTCACGAACGGGATCTGTGCGCCCTCTTTCAGGCCCATGTAGACCTGGCAGCTCGAGTTGTTCAGACGCACCTTTTCGACGCCGTCCACGAAGGCGGGGTCGAAATGCTCGCGGCCGGCGAGGTCGAGCACCGTCGATTTGATGTTGGCGTTGGAGAGCACCGCGCGCGAGCGGATTTCTCGGCCATTGGCGACCACACCGTTCGCACGGCCCTCGTGAACGAGAATCTTCTCGACTTGCACGTTGGAGAAGAGATCGACGCCGTTGTGTTCGAGTTCGGCGCGCATCTCGCTGACCAGGAGGTCAGTGCCGCCCGAGAACGTGTAGACGCCCTGCGACATGAAATTCGAGAACACGATGCCGTAGGTGATCGCCGGATCCTCGAGTGTCGAGCCGTTGGCGTAGGCGATCGGCTCGAGCAGCAGGCGATGGATGTCATTGCGGCCGGGAAAGAACTGCTCGAAGACACTTTCGACCGTGTCGCCGGGGTTGTCGTAGAAATTCATCGCGCGCAGGTGCGCGAAGAAACGCTCGACCGTGGCCCGTTGTGCCCCGAAGACGCTGACGAGTTTCTCGGTGAAGTCTTCCCGCGTGAAGGCGGTCTCGAATTGGAACTGAGAATTGTCGAATCGAATCGAATCCAGGCGCACGATGCGCGCGGCTATCCCGGGCGTCCAATGCCGCCGGCAGGTCTTGATCATTCCGACCGGAAAACCGTGCAGCGAGATGTCGAACACGTGTCCGCCGCGGCGCTTGAACCAGGTCGCCATTCCACCGTAGTTGTAGTGCTGTTCGAGCAGCGCCACTTTGTGGCCCAGCTTGGCGAGCACATTGGCCGCGGTCAGTCCGGCTAGCCCTGAGCCGATCACAATCACGTCGTAGGACGAACGCACCTCGCGCAGCGGATCGTGGCTCAGCGGGCGCTTGCCGTCCGTCGATCCGCGGAAGTACTTCGCTCGCCCGCTCGCCTTGCTCACCGCGAGACCTCCATCAAGGCCTGGCTGTTGGCGATGGTGATTCCGGAAAGCAACGCACCGACGATGCCGAGCAGACCCTGGTCGGTGCCGATCAGGGTCAGTCGCTTGATACCCGTGCTCCCGTCGCGACGCTTGCAGGGAGATCCGTACACCGCGCCGCCGATATGTCCTGTGTAGTGCTCGATCGTGCGCGGAGTAAACGTGTCGCGCAGCACGGTGTGCGCGCGCAGATTCGCGAGCGCAGGGACCAGACGTGCAGCCGATGCCAACATTGCGTCGGCGCAGACTTCCTTCTGCGCGCGATATTCCTCTTCGGGCAAGCCACTCCAGTAACCGTGATTGGCGAGCGCCGTGATGCGTACGAACCCCTCATCGAGAGCCGTCTTGCGCGCGAAATTGTTCGGCGAACAGATAACGCCGCTCTGCACGTCGATCGGCCCCGATGGCGCGCGATAGCAAAAATCCTTGCCGTGATTGAAAAACGTGACCGTGGCGTCGTAGCCCAGGCTCGCCGGCTGTGCGTCGAGCACGGCGATCGATTCGAAAAAGCTCAACCGTTTCGCGGCCGGCGTTGGATCCGACGGGATTGCGCCTGCGGTATCGACGAGCCGCAGAGTCTCAGGATATCCGGCCGAAGAGAACACGCGCTCGGCCAGGATTTCTTCGCCCGAGTCGAGCACGACGCCGAGCGCCGTGCCGTCGCGTGTCAGGATGCGCTGCACGCCGCAATTCATGCGCAATTCGCCGCCGACGGACTTGTAGCGCCGAACCAGTAGATCGAGCAGCGGCTTGATGCCGCCTTCGGGCCGCGAAAAGCCCTCGAGGAAGATCGCGCGGAACAGGATCTGGAATTGATCCCAGTCGATGTCGTCCTCGCGCGCGCTGCCGTAGATGCAGGTCGGCAGGAGCAGAAGGTCGATCAGTTCCGGGTCCGTGACGTAGCGCGCGAGTTCGCCTCGCGAGGAGTTCTCCGCATTCGCCGGCGTGGGCGCGTCGTAGGCGAGCAGCTCGCGCACCATCCGGCGCAGGCCGTCGATTTCGCTCGGGAATTCGCGCGCGATCTCGGCAAAGAAGACTTCTGGGTCGTTGCAAAAGCGCACGCGGCGCGCGCCGGTCAGCAATTCGGAGTGGCCCTGCTCACCAAGCTGCAGTTCGTCGTAGCTCAAACGCAACTGACGCAGCATGCGCGTCAGCGGTACTCCGCTCGCTCCCTTGGGCGCGAAGTTGGTCAGGGCGTGCAATCCGCTGTCGAAGAGCCGGCCCTTCAATTTGTAGAACGAGTTCAACCCGCCCCACAGCGAATGCCGCTCGAGGATCAGGACGCGCCGATCGAATTGCGCCAGCCGAATGCCCGCGGCCAAGCCGCTCATTCCGGCGCCGATGATCAGCGTGTCGTAGCCCACAAAAGAGCG
>JAYUOR010000584.1:0-7719 GCA_043760765.1 Planctomycetota bacterium
GCGAAGGGCAGCGCGAAGATCGAGTGCGAAAAACGCACCAGGCTCGCGTAGTGACGCAACTCGGCGATGGGACTCGCGCTCGGGCTCACGAATCCTCGCGCAGCGGGAGATCTGAAAGTGGGTCGCGAGGCGGCGGCGCGCCCGTGCCCGGCTCCTCGGCGGGCTCGAGTCCCTGCCAGCGCGCGCCAACTTGATTGCGCAGTCCCAGCCGGTCGAGGATCTTTCCGACGACGTGCAGCACGAGGTCATCGAGGGTCTTCGGCCGGTGGTAGAAGCCCGGACTGGCCGGCAGGATCACGGCGCCCATCCGCGCAAGGCGCAGCATGTTTTCGAGGTGGATCTCGCTCAGCGGCGCCTCGCGCACGACGAGCAGCAACGGCCGGCCTTCCTTGAGCGCAACATCGGCGGCGCGTTCGACGAGGTTCGAGCTGAAGCCGACGCTGACGCGCGCCAAGGTGCCCATGCTGCACGGGCACAGGATCACTCCGCCGGTCAGCGAGGTACCCGAAGAGGGCGGCGCCTCGATCGCGCTCGCGTCGAAGGCGCGCACTTGCGTCGCGATGTCCTGGCCCAGCCAGGCCGCAAGATTCTGAGCCAGCAGCTCGCCGTGCATCCCGGCTTCGACACCGAGTTCATGACGCAGGACCTTGCAACCCGCGTCGGTGATCGACACATCGACCGCGGCTCCTGCGCGGACGAGAGCTGGGATCAGCGCGGCCGCGTAGGCGTGACCGCTCGCACCGGTAATGCCGACGAAATAACGCTTCATGCCAGTACGTCCGGGTCGATGCCGACCAAGAGGGCTAGGTTGAACAGTCCGTGGGCCCACGCTGCGACGCCCGGGCCTCGCCAACGATAGATCACACCTAGCAAGAGTCCCGCGCAAATCAGCCAGATGAACCGTGAACCTGAGTACTCGGCTCCGCCATCGAAGAGCCAACGCGTGAAGCGCTCGAAGTGGAAACCGGCGAAGAAAATCGCAGAGCCAGCCAGCGCGGCTGCATCGGCCAGCCAGGAACTGAGCCTTTCGCCGGCAGAAAGCGCACTCGCCACGCGCACGAAAGTCCAATAGAACAGCCCGTACAGCCCGATACGAAAGACCAGTTCCTCATAGACTGCACCGCCGAAAACGAATCCGGCGACGGCCAGACCCTGCGGGTCGCGCGAACTGTCCCAGGCGACGTCGAGCCGATCCGCCCAGCGCGAGGCCAGGGCGGTCAGTCCGACCAGAGCCGGCCCAAGCGTCAGTGCGACCACGAGACCCTCGAGCCAGATCCGCGCCACGAATTCGCGCACACGGATCCCATGCTGCCTGCACTGGTACAGTGCGAGGACTGCGAAGGCGGCCAGGAGGCCGACTCGAATCCCATCGGCCCAGCGGCCGAACGGAGCGAGCCACAAGCCCAGCACCAGCTCCGCCGCATTGTGCCGTGCCACGCCGAGCCCGCGCTGGCCGAGTTCGTAACAGCAAAACATCGGCAGCATGGCGAGATAGGCCGGTGACAGCGCGTGTCGGCGGATGTCAGGGCTCTCCGCCAGGGCCGAGTGTTTCTTGGCCGGCATCTATCGGGCCGCCGGAACTTTTCCCCAGTGCAAGCAGGCGATCCCGTGCGTCATTGTGCGAAAGCCGCATTCGACCAGCCCCACGGACTCGAGTTCGCGCTGGAACTGTTCGGGAGCCGGCCAGGCGAGCACGGTCCGCGGCAGATACATGTACGCATCCGCATCGCGCGAGACCAGCCTGCCGAGCGCAGGAAGGACGCGCGTAAAATAGAAACGATAGGCGCGGCCGAGCAGCGGCCCGCGCGGCGTGGAAAATTCCAGCACCAGCACCTTGCCGCCGGGTTTGGTGACGCGCGCCAACTCCGCCAGGCCGGCTCGCGCATTCGAGAGGTTGCGAACTCCGAAGGCCACGCTGGCGACATCCGCGCAAGCTGAACGCAGCGGCAGCGACAGGGCATCGCCGTGGGCGAACACAGTCCGCTCCCGGGAGCCCTCGAGCTTCACGGCTGCACGACACAACATCTGCGGCGTAAAGTCCACGCCGATTACGCTCGCTCCGCGGCGCGCGAAGGCAGCGGAGAGGTCGCCCGTGCCGCAGCAGGCATCGACGACCACACGTCCGCTCACGTCGCCTGCCGCGTCCACGGTTCGCTTGCGCCAGGATCGATCGATGCCCAACGAGAGCACATGGTTCAGCAGGTCGTAGCGAGCGCTGATGCGGCCGAACATCGCGCGGACTTGGGACGGGTCGGGCATCGTGGGCGGGAGAGAATAGCAGCCGCGTCCAGGCCGCGATCCTGCGTTTAAGAATGAAGCGGCGCCCGCGAGTCGATCCTCGCGAGCGCCGCCGTTGAGGCTTCCGGAATTCGCGATTTACTGACGCCAGTAGTCGCACAGGCCGGTGATACCGGCGACAGGAATCGACTGGATTCCCGGCAGGAACACGTTCGTGTCGAAGCGCCTGTAACCAGGCGAACTCACGTCGATGACGTCGACCACGCCAGGCCCTTCGGTCGAGGTGGGCACGGCCAGGAACATGAAGTTCGGGGACTTCGCAGCCACGATCACGCCGCCGCCGCCCGCGCGCACCGTCGACTTTCCGTTCGAGTTGATCGGCGTGCCCGCACTCTGCACCGGGGCCACGTTGGGCGCACCACCCAGGTTGAGCAGGTCGTCCATGGCCATGTCCATCGGGACACCGGTCAATTCATCCGGTCCGATCGAAATGTTCACCTTGAAGCTCATGTCGCGAAAGTTCGGTGACGCGAAGAGCAGGGAGAGCGGCAAGGCTCCCGGGATGGCCGAATCGATCACGAGGTTCGTGACTGCACCGCCGGCGATACCTGACTGCGACCCGTCCAGGTTCAGCTTGTTCTCGTGGAGAATCCAGATGCTGCCCTCGAGACGGTTGAAGTCCATCAGGATGCGCTTGGGATTCTCAAACGTGAACGGAGGCTCGCCGATGATGTCGTCGTAGCCCAGCCGTTGACGCCGTTGGGACCCGATTCGAAGATCGCCAAGTCGCCACCGCGGTTGAGGATGAACGCGTTGTAGACGTTGCGGAAGAATCCGAAGTTGAGGTTGCGCTGCTGGATCGCGATGTCGAACGGATGGTTCAACTGGCTTGAAACCGTCTTGCGAACCGCAAGCGAAGCGACTCCGATGACCGACACCGTGCTGGCGAACTCATTACAGACCAGGATGTCCTCGTTGCCCGGATCCCAGGCGATTCCCTGCGGACCGTGACCGACTTGGAGCACCTTGACGATCTGGTGGAAGGTCGAGGAGGAGGGCTGGATGTCGATGAAAGTGACGCTGTCGGATCCCCGGCTGGTGACCGCAAGGAAATCCAGATTCGGCGCCATCGCCAGCTCGGTCGGGTCAGCCACCGCGATCCGGTCGAGGACCGTGAAACGGTTGGAGTTCAGCACGACGATTTCGCGGCGCGCCTGGTCGATCACGTATAGGAAGTGACCGATTTGCTGGCGCATCATGTAGTCGACGCAAACATTCAGCGGGCGGATGGGACTCGGTCCCTCCATCCAGCCGTTTTGCTGCTTGGCCAGGAGCCCGCTCGGACGCGTGTTCGAAGCGGGAACGCCGAAGGGATCGCCGGGTGTGAGCAGGTTCACGAGACCAAGGCCGTTGGCGCTCGCGGGCGGCGGCGGCTGAATGACTTCGAACGAAGTCGGCTCGGCTCCACCAATGAAGGGCGCGATGCACAAGGGCGGGAAGACCAGCGGCGGAGGATTCGGTGAGGGTGCCCACGAAACCAGGTTGCCACCGCCCTGCGAGTAGACCGCATTGCCCTGAGCCGGCAATCCGGGCACGTTCGCGGGAACAATCGTTCCCTGAGCGTTCTGACTGCCGAAGGCACCCGAGATGCTCTTGCGGCCGCGGATCGCGCAGATGTTGCCGCCCCCGGCTTGACATCCCGAAGCTTCCTGGCCGTTGTTGAAGACCACGTCGAGCGGCCAGCCGATCGCCATATCACCAACCGTGGTGACCACCGGAGCACGCAGCAAAAGATCGTTCAGCGAACTGTCCTTGCTCAATGTAAACACGCCCGCCGAACCTCCGTCTACGGTGCAACTACCGGGTGCCAGCGGCGGGCGCAGCTGCGCACCCTGGATCAAGTTCGGGTTGTAGGGGAAGTGCGTGTTGCCCGAGATGATTTGAATCGGATCGAACAACGGGTTGCCCGTGGACTGGCCGAAACCGTTGAGGTCGATGACAGAGATTCCGGGCGTTTGACCACCATCGCGAATCGCGTAGATCACATCCGGAGTCACCGGCGCGTTGATCAGGCCGGGGCCCTCGCCCGTGTCAAACGATGTCTGCGCCGGCGTCGAGTTGAGGTTCGTTGGCAGGTCCTGGACCTGATTGTTGTTGAACGCAATGGTGACGGTGTTGAACGCGCCACAATTGAGCGTCGTCGGACCGGAACCAGGAAAATTGAACGCGGGCGTCAGTTCCCAGGTGGAAAAATCGTAGATGCTCAACGGTAGGATCGAGAACGGAACCGTGACCACCTGCGTCGTGGGACCAAAGGTCAAGCTAATCGCCGGACTGGTCGTGGGAACGAGGCCGGTGGGAAGGCTCCCGACGGAGAGCGGCTGGACCGGCTCCGTGTAGCGCACCACGATTTTCGTGAGCGGGTCGACTCCGGTGGCGCCCAACGACGGAAAAGTATCGGGATGGCTGTTCGGCGAAGGCGTTTGCGCCACTTCGGGCTTGATCGTGTCCGGACCGACGGTGGTGCTGCCGAGGGCCGAGCGAATCAACTGCCGACCTTTCGTCGAACGCACGGCCGTCGTGGCCTGGATGCGCAACTGACGATTGGCCGGGAAGGTCTCGTGCGTAGCTAGGTCGCCGTCGGTGTCGGCCACGAACACGAAGGTCGAATTCTTGACCAAGATGTCGGCGCCGTTGAAAGCGATCGTACTCTCGGTCCCCGGAAATCCAGAGCCGGGGGGCACCAAGCTCGGAAGGATCGGCGGAATGGCCGCGTTGGCGATCGGCTTGCCCGTGTTGTCCAGCTTGACCCAGGGTTCCTTGAGCAGCGAGGGCGCCTGCGGATCGGAAGCCGGATCGAGCTTGGTCGAATAGGTCTGGCCACCGACGAACCCGCGGCCACGCACGAGCGAAGTCGTGTTGGTCGTCGGATCAACCGCGATCACGGCAATGTTCGTCGTCAGCCCGGAGTTGGCCTGACCGGACGGCGACTTACTCAACACCGTATCGATGTCGATGTCCGAGGTGAATTGCAGGAAGATGAACTGGTTGCCGGCATCACCGTTGGGAAGCAGCGCCGTCAAAGGCAACTGAGTGGCCGCCACGACGGGATTCGCAGGAGTCACGTTGTTGGCTAGGTCAGCCAACGATCGGATCGAGACGATCGTGTTCGTGGGGTTACCCAACGCGTCCGGCTTGTGCACCTGATAGGGCACCATCACGCCGAACCCGTTCGACATCTGAACCAAATCCATGTTGGATCCAGAGCCGCCCGAGGAGGAACCGCCGCAGGCGGTGAAGAGCAAGGTGGATAGGCCGAAGAGGGCCAGCGCCGACCGATGAGTCATGGGCTTCATAGCCTTGTGGGTGTTTGCAGGATCGACCCTAAGAAGGGCGCGCCAGGATAGCGTGCCCTGTGTTCGAAAACCTGTGTTGTTTCTACTGGAACGGGTGATTTGCATGGCGATCGTTCAGGAGCATCGTTCTTCGAGAGGTCGTCTTGGGGCCGGATGATGGGCTAGCGCCACCCTGAAGCAATTGTCCTAGGGGCCCGTCGAAACGACATCTCCGCACCCCCAAAGCACGTTCGAGCACTACGAGTTACCCCTTGGATCGGGCCTGGAGCGTCGAAAAATGGGCCCGGACCTGATTTATCGGGCCCGCCGACGGGCCCGCAGCCCAGGACAGGAGCCCGGCAGCTACGGGCGACACCCCCGCGGCGCCGTCGACTGCGCTCGCCGCCTGCTCGGCACCGACCAACCAATCGAGGCCCCATGGAGACCTCTATGCTCGCCGGGCTCGGTGGTTGCCGCCTCAGAACACTTCGGACGCGCCTTCCGTGGGCTATGCTCGGCCCATGCCCGACGAGGAATCGCCGTTCCACCCGGATGTCGCCCCGCCCGGCGACGGCGGACCACGTGTCGAACTCGAGTTCGAGAACAGTCTGCGGCCGCGCAGCTTTTCCGAATTCGTCGGCCAGGAGCGCTGCCTGGACAATCTCGCCGTGGCCCTGCGGGCGGCGCGCGAACGCGGGGAGCCGCCCGATCACTTGCTGCTCTCGGGCCCGCCAGGTCTTGGAAAGACCAGCCTGGCGCGAATCGTTGCGCAGGAAATCGGAGCCACGCTGCACTCCAGCACCGGCCCGGCACTCGAGCGCGCGCGCGACCTGGTCGGAATCCTGACGCAGTTGAAACGTGGAGACGTACTGTTCATCGATGAGATCCACCGCGTGCCCGCGCCCGTCGAGGAGTTTCTCTACACGGCAATGGAGGATTTCACGGTCGATCTCACGCTCGACCAGGGCCCCAATGCACGAATCTTGCCGCTGAAGCTCGCGCCCTTCATGCTGATTGGAGCCACCACGCGCGAAGGACTTCTGTCCGAACCGTTTCGCGGCCGCTTCGGACATCTCGAGCGGCTCGCTCCTTATCCGGTCCTGGATTTGACGAAGATCCTGGCGCGTTCGGCTGCGATCCTCGGCGTTGAACTGGATCAAGACGCCGCCGTTTGCATCGCCACACGCAGTCGCGGAACTCCTCGCATCGCGAATCGTTTCCTGCGTCGGGTACGCGACCTTGCCCAGGTTCGTGGAACGCCCCGGATCGAGGTTGAGACCGCGATCGCGGCGCTGGCGCGCCTGGGCGTCGATGACCGCGGCTTGGACGATACAGACCGGCGCATCCTGACGGTGCTCGCGAAATATCCGGATCGGCCGCAAGGCTTGAAGACGATTGCAGCGGAGATCGGCGAGGCCATCGACACGATCGAAGATGTTTTCGAACCGCATCTGCTGCGCTGTGGATTCCTGCAACGCACCGCTCGCGGCCGCACGATTACCGACGACGGACTGCGCGCGATCGGGGCGGCACCGCGCGAAACGGACGCCGACTCCAAGGCCTCGGGTCTGTATTCTTGACGCAGTGAATCTCTCCGGGCGAAGCATGCTGCGGGACGCGCGAAATGCGCTGCCGAAGCTAGCATTGCTCTGGGGCGGGCTTGCATCGCTGCCGGCAGCGCATGCGGCATTTCAGTCCGCTGGCGCCACACGTGGCTGGAGTGCGAGCGGCGAGATCTGCGTGCGGCTTGCACGTTTCGAATCGGAATCGGCCTTCATCGTTGCCGGGGCACGCACAAGCGCCGCACGCATCGAGGTGACTCGATTGGGCGACACGCTTGCGCTGAACGGCAAGACGCTGGAAGAACCCGGTTCGAAGAAGCCCGCACGCGAATTGTGGCTCGAACCCGAAAATGCGGCGGAGGGACTCGCGCTCGGCGAAATTCACTATCCCGGCCGCCTGCGCGTCCGCGTGCTCGCGAATTCCGCGGCGAGTCCGGCGCCCGGATTTGCCGTCGACAACATCGTTGATCTCGAGGATTACATCGCCGGCGTGGTCGCCGCCGAAGTGCAGTTGATCGGTGCTCCGAGCGCCGAGCTGGAAGCTCAAGCGATAGCCTCACGCAGCTTTGCCTTGGCGCAGTTCG
>JAYUOR010000585.1:0-2988 GCA_043760765.1 Planctomycetota bacterium
CCGGAGCTTGAGGCCTCGATCCTCAGGCGCCTCGACCGTCGGCTGGAGGGATTGTGTGGCGTGAAGGCGCCGGCGGGTGGTGAGTCGGGATCCGCTCACGGGGACGCCGAGCCCAAGCCGGACTCGGATGTCACACCCGGTGCAACCTCACCCGAATCAACTCCCGTGCCGCCGCCGCCTGCGTCGCGCAGGGGTCGACGGAGATCGAAGACCTACGAGGAAGACAAGACGATCTACGAGTTGAGGGCCAAGAGTGGCGCTTCCTACGAGGAACTCGGACATCGCTTTAGCATGTCACCCCAAGCCGCAAGACTTGCCCGCGACAGGCATCGACACCAGCTCTCGAAGGCGCCGACGCTCCTCACGTAGCCTGGAAGAAATGCCTGGAAGAATTCATTTTTCCAGGCTCCGAATTCTTCCAGGCCCGTCCTCGTCGCGCCGCAAGTCCTTGCAAAGCAAGGAGAATGGGCTGGCCGTGGCGCGTCGTGAATTGTTCCAGGTAGATCGCGCCTGAGCGAGCCGCGCAAGCCGCAGCATTCCATTGGCCCGCATCAACGCGGGCCACTGAACGAGGAATGCCCAATGGCCACTAGACCGGCGCTCAACTCCAATCGCGAACCGCCTCATTGCAGCGTCGAAATCCGATGCGGCAGGGGCTTTCAACCGCCTGTCGCCGCTGATCGATGGCTGGCGATGCCCCTCAGCCTGGAAGAGAGGCCCAGATGACAAGCCAAGGCGAGAACCCTGGTCAGGCACCCGCAGGGCCTACGTCGGCGAGTGATGGTTCGAGGCCCCTACTCGATCAGCTGCAACCGAGCGCACAGCTCTCAGCCCCTTTTCTGAGCTTGCGTCCGCCGGTGATCACTCCGGATCCGGTTCAGGTCGAAGCAGAAACAGTTCGCCGGACTCTCGGCCTCTTCTTCGCCCCTGAGCAGGTCTTCGAAGTGCGCGTGCTCGATGCCGCGCCGAAGTCAGGCTGGAACAAGCCGCGGACCTTCGTGGGCTATTTTCGCGGCGGTGACCCCGGGGCCATTCTCGCCGCGCTCCAAACGCTCCGCAGATGGAGTGGCGTCTACGTAACTCTGAATCGGATTGACGAGTCCCTGTACGCAAGAGCCGCGGGGCGCCTCGTAGAGGCACACAAGACGGCCCAGGACAGTGATGTACGCAGGCGCACGCTGCTGCTTGTCGATTTTGACCCCAAACGCGCCTCGGGCATTTCCTCAACGGATGCCGAGCAAGTCCTCGCCATCGCGCGAGCCCGAATTGTCCGAGAGTACTTGTGCGGCGAGTTCGGCTGGCCGCAGCCGCTGCTGGCGACCTCGGGCAACGGAGCGCACCTCGTATTCGGCATCGACCTGGCGACCGAGGACGGCCTTGTACCCTTGGTGTTACAGAGCCTGCACCGCCTTTTCTCGGATGAATCAGTCACGGTCGACACGACCGTCGGCAATCCGGCACGGATCAGCAAGCTCTACGGCACGTTGGTCTGCAAGGGCGACAGCATCGCGGAACGGCCGCACCGCATCGCCGCGATCCTTGAGACGCCGGATCACATTGCTCCTGTTTCCCGCGAGCAACTAGAAGCACTGGCCCGATCGTCGGATTTCGATGAGGCGCCGCTCGGACCGAGCCCGCATTCCGCGGGGGAATCGCGGCAAACCGGATCTGCCCCGACCACCGCAAAGTTCGATGTTCCCGCATTCCTGCAGCGCAGCGGTATTGAGGTACATCACGTGGCTCCGTGGCAGGGCGGCACCAAGTTCGTGCTCGCCAAGTGCGCCATGGACGAGACGCACGAGGTCGACCACGGATCCTATGTCATTCAGTTCGCAAACGGCGCGGTAACCGCAGGATGCCACCACGAGCGTTGCAGGTGGGGCTGGCGAGAACTTCGCGATCGCTACGAGCCACGGTCGGCACAGGCAGGCGCATCGGGTTCGGCATCGGCGAATGGAATCGCGCCGGCTTCGAAGGGTGCGGGGTTGCGCATCGGCGACTCAGTGCGTCCTCACGATCGCAACAACTACGGCACCGTCGTCGGCTTTGGCAGCGACCAGGTCATGGTTCGCTTCGTCAGCACTGATGGAAGCGAGGCAACGGTAGGTTTTCCCGCGGACCAGCTCACGCCCGAATCCAAGAAGGGCAAGCGCGCGCGGCTACGAGAACCAAAGCAGCACAAGATTCTCACCCTTTCTGAGGTGCTCACTGCGAGTTTCCCCATCTACATGGTTCGCGGACTCTTTGACCAAGGGAATCTTGTCGTGATCTACGGCGCTCCGGCATCGTACAAGTCCTTCATCGCGATCGACCTAATGCTTCGGATTGCGGGCGATATCGCCTGGCACGATCTAAAGCACCGGACGCGGAAATCGGCAGTCTTGTATGTGATGGCAGAAGGCCAATTCGGCCTTCGATTGCGGGTTGGTGCATGGATGCAGTGTATTCAGAATGCGAACGCATCGAATCCGGCGTTTGATTCCGCCGCATTTGCCGCGGACGTTGCCACGCGGTTCTTCGCAATCGGCGACGACGTCCCGCTATTCAATGAGAACGAGCCCGAGGTCTTCCTCGCCGCCCTGGATGAGCACGTCAAGCGCACGGGCGCGATGCCGAAGGTCATCGTGATCGACACGTTGGCTCGATGCTTCATCGGTGGCGACGAGAACTCCAGCGAGGACATGAGCGCGTTTATCGAGTCGTGCGACATTATTCGCAAGCAGACCGGTGCAGCCGTGATTCTGATCCATCACACCGGAAAAGACGGCGATCTGGAGCGCGGGTCCAGTGCGTTGCGCGCAGGCGCGGACTGCATGATCAAGGCCGAGAAGATTGATCACACCGGCGACGCCGTTGGTCGCGTCAAGCTGATCGTCGAGAAGCGCAAGGACGGTGCCCTGCCCGCCGACATGGTGCTCGACATGTGGAAAATTGACCTCGGCGTCGACGCTGAAGGTGAGCCGCTGTCGAGCTTAATCCCCTGCCCGG
>JAYUOR010000586.1:0-2988 GCA_043760765.1 Planctomycetota bacterium
AAGGCCGCAAATCGCTGCTCCGGACAGATCACGCGCGCGACATGACCCGGGAATTGGCCCGAAAGTGTAACGATTCGGCCGAAAGCCTGCTCGATAGCCACGCGCGCGGCCTCGGCCGGATCGAAATCATCGGCGAGCGCGAGACTGCGATTGGCGATCGGCCACGTTGCAAGCTCGAGCGCGGGATGAACGCTGCCGCGAAGTTGCGCCAGCCGAGCGGCCTGGCCCGCGACGCGCAGCCACGCGCAGCGCAGATCGCTCGCCGCGGCGCGGCGCAGCGTGTGCGTGTCGTCCCACAGCACGGTGAGCGCGCCGTCGTCGAGGCCCGCGCTGAACAGGGCCTGCGCCAAGGCCTGTGCGCCCCACGGCAAACGCGCATCGGCGAGCAGCAGCAGCGGATCGCGTGCGAGCAGCGCACGGGAAATGCGCGCAGCGAGCGTGCCGATCCCGTCGCTCCAGTCCGCCACGAACACGCCGGGGCCGCGCGCTTCGCCTTCGCCGGCGTCGCGCAGCACTTCGAGCGCTTGCTCGAACTGGAAAAGGTCGCGGTCGAGCCAGGCACGCGCTTCATCGATCTCGAGGCCCAGTGAAAGTGCCACGCCTTCCGCAAGACTCGCATCCGCGCGCAACGCTGCGGCTGTGTGGCGCAGAATGCCCCAGGTGGAAGCGCGCGAGCCCGCGACGCTCGCGCCAGAAAGGTGTTGCCAGACCGTGGCCCACTCAGCAGTGCCCGCGCGAGGAAATCGAAGCGAGCCGCCGCCGGGGAGGCTCTGCAAGAAGCTCCCGGCGCGTGTCCCCGCTTCGGGGTGGCCGGCGATCCAGTGCGTGAAGGGGCGAAGTTCCATGGTCCGACGCCCGGACCCAGCGCGATCCTTGGAACGGATCGAAGCTCCTGGCGTCGAACCGCCTAGAATACGCAACCGCTCGATGAAAGTAGATCCGCCCAAGCCCGACTCCCCTACGCCCGTGGCCGCGGCCCGCTTGTTCCTGCCCCGCGAAACGCGCGTGGTCAGTCAACGTGACTTCGAGCGCGCCTGGAAAACTGGCAGCCGCGCCCGCGGCGACGTGCTGGTGGTCGTCGCGGTCGCCAACGGCACGGACCTGGCGCGCTATGGACTTTCCGTCGGCAAGAAAGTCTGGAAGGGAGCCGTCGATCGCAATCGCGTGCGGCGCATTTTCCGCGAGGCTTTTCGTCTGACTCGCCAGCAGTTGCCCGCGGGACATGATTTCATCTTGGTGCCTGCAACACCGAAGCTGCGCCCGACGCTGGAAGCCACCTGCCGCGAACTCTCGCGCCTCGGGCCCAAGGCCGTCGCGCGACTGCGCGAGAAGAACGAGAAGGACGGAAACGTGGGCGCGACGCCTTGAAACCGCAGGCACGCGCGCGACCGAACCCTCTGGCCCGGCTCGCCGGCTTGCCGGTGCGCGCTTACAGGCGTTTCCTCTCGCCGCTCAAGCCGCCGACCTGCCGCTTCCACCCGACCTGCAGCGCCTATGCCATCGAAGCCCTGGAGCTGCACGGGGTCCTGCGCGGCACTGGGCTGACCGTGTGGCGCATCCTGCGCTGCCAGCCCTTTGGCAAAGGCGGATTCGATCCCGTGCCCGATTCGGAGCTCGAGCGCGAAATGCGCGCTTGCGATTCGCGTGGCGATGTGGACACTCCGCCACGAGAGGCTGCCCCGCTCCCGGGGATGCCGCCGGTCCAATCGAAGAGTCCAAGATGAATCAACGCTTCGCGCCGTTCGCGGCAATTCTGCTCGCCGGATGTGCAGCCCATGGCAGCGCCCCAGAATCGTCCTCGGCGCCGCGGGCTCCAGCGCTGACTCCGCCGATTGCCGGCGTGCGCAGCGCCGATCAGTTCATCCAACCCGGCGAGAAACATCTTGCGCACCTGTGGCAGATCACATCGGGCGGACAGAACGCAGAGGGCTATTGGAACTTCGCCGGCGACCGGCTGAGCTTCCAGTACACGAACGACAATCCCGAGCACGGCCAGCAATGGTCCTGCGATCGCATCTTCGCCACCGATCCCGCGGGCGGACCGCCGAAGATCGTTTCGAACGGCAAAGGTGTGACGACCTGCTCTTATTTCCTGCCAAACGGCCACGAAGTCCTGTTCGCTTCGACGCAGCAGTGGAAGAGCGAGTGTCCGCCGAAAGCGGATCACTCCAAGGGCTACACCTGGTCGGTGCACCCGGAGTACGACATCTGGGTCAGGGACCTCGACACGCAGGCGGAGCGCAGGATCACCGAGGAGTGGGGCTATGACGCGGAGGCCACGATCTCGCCGCTCGGCGATTCGATCGTCTTCACGTCGTCGCGCTCGGGCGACATCGAGTTGTGGACCTGCGACCTCGAAGGCAAGAACCTGAAGCAGGTCACCCACCAGCTCGGTTACGACGGCGGCGCGTTCTTCAGCCACGATGGCAAGCGCCTGGTCTTCCGCTGCACGGAGTTTTCGGCCGAGCACCGCGCCAGCGAGGAAGCGACTTACCGCGAGCTCCTGAGCGAGTGGAAGGTGCGCCCGCAAAACATGGAACTGTATGTGGCTAACGCGGACGGCAGCGCGCGTACGCAGGTGACGCATCTCGGTGGAGCGAGTTTCGCACCGTACTTTTTCGTCGGCGACAAGCGCATCATCTTCTCGAGCAACTACCTCGATCCGAAGCGGCGCAACTTCGACCTGTTCGCGATCGACGACGACGGCAACAACACCGAGACCATCACGACCTACGAAGGCTTCGACAGTTTCCCGATGTTCTCGCCCGACGGACGATTCCTGGTCTTCGCCTCGAATCGTGGTGGTTCGGTCGCCGGCGAGACCAATCTGTTCATCGCCCAGTGGCAGTGAGCGCTGGGCGCGTCACTGCGCCGCGCGCGTCGCCAGCGTGATGCGCGCCGAGTGTTCGCTGCCTTCGCGCGAGAAGCGCGTAACGACGACGTCGCCCGGCTTGTAGATGCTGAGCGCGTAGACGAAGTCGTGGATCG
>JAYUOR010000587.1:0-2984 GCA_043760765.1 Planctomycetota bacterium
GAGGTATCGGTCACGATGTTCGCGCACTTGGCGCCGGCTTCGAGCGTCTCGCGAAAGCGGCCGGCGCCGAAGTGGGGGATCACGAACGTGGCGCCGGGATTCGCGGTCGCGACCGGGACCAGGTTCAGCGGATCGGCGAAATTCGGGTCGGCCGTGCGCGCGATACCCAGCACGTCGCGCAACTTGACGATCAAGTCTCCGCAGTGCACATAGGCCAGCGCATGGTGGCCGTCCAGCACGCGGAAGAGTTCGGCGCACTCGTTGTCGCTGACGCGGTAGTGGTGCAGGGCGGGGAACAACAACACGCCGCCGAATCCCCTCTCTCGGATCAAGCCGTCGACCTTTGCCGCGCACTCCGGCGCGCGCGGGTTGACCAGCGCGAACGGAGTCAAGCGCCCGCCGCTCAGGCCGCGTGCCTGTGCTAGCACCGCAATCTCCTCGGGCACGCTGGCGAAGGCGGCCGCGTGTGCGACCCCGTGGGCATCCATCGAGGCCAGCCAGCGGCGCACGTGGGCCCCGAGGTCCGCGGGTGGGATCTCGATCCCCAGGCGGTGCTGCACGTCGGCGAGGCGCTCGGCGACGCTCCCGGGCAGCGGCGAAAGGGCCGCCAGGGTCTCGAAGTAGACCCTGGAGAAGAGATGCAGGTGGATGTCGATGATGTTCATGGGGGCTTGGGCGCGGTTGGGCGCTGTGCGATTGGAGCCCGCCGCGGCCGGTCACCGCAAGCAGACTTGCGGCCTTGTCGGGAATTGAGCGATCATGGACCGGTCGTTTCGGACGACCTGCATGAGCCCCTCGATCCGCGACTTTACTCCATGGCCTGAACGCGCCGGCTGGTCGCGCTGCAGCTTGCGCGGAGGCGAACTGCGCGCGTCGACCGAGGCTTTGGTGGAACTCGAGCGACTGGGCCTGCTCGACCTGGAACGCTGGCGGCGCGAGGAACTGGGCGGCGTGACCGTGAATCGCAAACCCGACCGCTGGGTGCGCGCCGTACCGGGCGAGGGCCGGGCGCTGTTCGCAAAGTATCGCCGCGGCGCGCGGCGCGCGGAGTGGCTCGAAGAACTCCTGCACGCGCGCCTGCCGCGTTCGGCCGCGGCCCGCGAAGACCGCGCCACGCGCGCGCTCGAGTCGCTTGGACTCTCGACCGCGCGCGTGTTGCTTTCCGGCGAGATGACCACGGCGCTGGGCGTCGAGCGCGAGAGTTTTTTGGTCACCGAAGAACTGGTCGGTTTCGATCCGATCGAAGGCGTGGCCTGGTCGCGCATCTCGCCGGCGCTGCGCGCCTTGTTGCGCGGACTTTCGGAACGGCGGGTCGCCGTGCCCGATCTCTACGCCAAGCACCTTTTCCTGCGCAAGGATGCGTGTCCGCCGCAGCGCATGGACTTCGCGATCGTCGATTTGCCGCGCGTGGAGACGCGCACGTTGCGCTCGGCCGTAGAACTTTTCGTGCGCCATGCCGGCGCGCTGGTGGCCACGATTCCCGGCGCCGACGCGCGCGAACTCGCGTTGGCGTCACCCGGAGGAGGCGCGCAACTCGAGCGGCGCATCGAAGAGCGCGCGGCGCTGGTGCGCAGGCGCAAGAAGATCGCTCCGTTGGATCCGCGTTCGCCGATTGCCGCGCCCGAGTACGCGGCGCGCACGCGCTACGTCGGCGTGGCGCCGGTCGCGCACTATCGCGAACGATCGGTGCGCCGGCACGCGGCGGAACACGCTTTGCTCGAAGCACTCTTGCCCGAGCGCATCGACGGCCTGGTGCTCGACGCGCCCAGCGGTCTTGGCCGCATGAGCGAATTGCTTGTGGCCCGCGGCGGCCGGCCCGTGTCCCTGGACATCTCGCCCGACATGGTGGCGGCGGCGCAGGGCTTTTCAGGTCGCGGCGTGCTCGGCGAACTCGAGCGCCTGCCTCTGGCCGACCGCGCACTCGACGGCGCGCTGTGCTTTCGATTCCTGCACCACGTTCCCACGCGTGCGCAGCGCATCGCGATCCTGCGCGAACTCGCGCGCGTTTCGCGCCGGTTCGTGGTGCTGAGCTGGTTCCATCCGCTCAGCCTGCACCACCTGCGGCGCGCGCTCTTTGGCGACAGCACGCGTTACGCGTTGACGCGCGGTCAAATGCTGGCCGAGGCGTCGGAAGCGGGCCTCGAGTTCGAAGCGTCGCGCGCGCAGGCTCCATTCCTGCGCGATCTGTGGTTGGCGCGCTTCCGGGTCAGGATTCCTTGAGCGAGCGCAGCAACGCGCGCAGGCGATTCTTCGCGCTGGTCACGTGGAACGGACGGCCGCGCGTCGCGTAGAGATCGATTCCGCCGCGCACCGGATCGCGGGCCAGCGTCTGGCGCAGGATGCGCGCCGCGTCCATCGGGTAGGGGGCTTCGGTTGCCTTGCCGATCGTGAAGCCCTGTTCGAAAAGGAACTCGAGCAGCTCCGTGGGCTTCGCTCCGCGCAGCGCGTAGGGCCAGAACTCGAGCAGCATGGCGAGCTTGGGCGAGTCGGCCAAGAGCTGCTTGGCACCCTGCAGTGCGAGCCACTCGCTGCCTTGCGTATCGACTTTCAAGAAATCTACGGGTCCCTTGACCAGGTCGTCGACGCGCGCGAGTTCGATCGCGATCGTCTCGCCGTCGGCCAGATCCTTGGGGCGACTTTCGCCATCGACCACGCGATTGTCGCCGTGGTTTTTCGCCGCCAGCACGATCGTCGCCGTTCCGCTCGCATCCGAGGCTGCCACACGCTGCAGGATGCCGCGGCCGGCGCCGACTTGTTCAGCGCGGCGCATGTTGCGTTCGCAAATGTCCGCGATCGCCGGGACAGGCTCGAAGGCGTGCACTTGCGCGCCGGCCAGGATGGCCTGCACCGCGAACCAGCCGACGTTCGCGCCCAGGTCGACGACGCGCGAGCCCGAGGCCACGTGCGCGCGGAACAGGAGCGTCTCGTGGTCGGCCCACGATCCCTGTTCGATGGCCGGGCCAATGACCAGGTCGTCGGCCAGC
>JAYUOR010000588.1:0-2974 GCA_043760765.1 Planctomycetota bacterium
CCAACGAAGTGCTTTGTGCCTGCGCGCCCGAGCAAACGAGCGCGGCAAACGCCGAGCACGCCAGCCACCTGCGGAGCGAGGGGGGCGGCAACTGGATCGCGTGCTTCATGCGCACCATCTTGGTCGACCCCCCCAGAAACGTGACGCAAATCGCGAGTACCGAGCCAGGTACTCGATCAGCCCGCCTGCGCGCCCGTTCCGCGCAGGTGGGAGGACAGGGTGCCAAGCTGGTTGGTCGGTTTCCTGTCACCGTACCGGCGGGAGTAACATGTCCAACGTGGTCGAGCCTTTCGAGTATCGGATGCAGCGCGGCGGGGAGTCAGCGCTTCGCGAAGTGGGGAGATTCTTCATGAGGGAGGACCCCGTATTCATTTCGCTGCGGAGAATCACGACCAAGTTGAAGCAACTGGAGATTCCTTACGCCGTGGCGGGAGCGATGGCATTGGTGGCGCACGGGTACGACAGGACGACGTTGGATGTCGATGTGCTGGTGTCGGCCGAGGCATTGATTCGAATCCATGCTGCACTGGATGGTCTCGGCTACCTACCGCCATTCACCGGCAGCAAAGCGCTTCGCGATACCGAGACCGGCGTTCGGATCGATTTCCTCGTCACGGGACAATTTCCTGGCGACGGCAAGCCCAAGCCTGTTGCATTCCCCGATCCAACAACCGCCTCGGTCGAAATCGACGGGATCAAGTACCTCTCGCTGGAGCGGCTGGTCGAACTCAAGCTGGCGTCGGGCATGACCAACGCCGGCCGGATCAAGGACCTCGCTGACGTGCAGGAGCTGATTCGAGTCCTGGGGCTGAATGCAGATTTTTCAGATCGGCTCGACGCCTATGTCCGGCCAAAGTATTCCGAAATGTGGAGCGCTGTCGAGTCGACGAAGGATTCGGATCCATCGCGATAGCCGGATCGTAGTCGGACTCAGTTCATCGGCTTACGGCCCGACCGTGAACTGCAATCCGTTCGACAGCGTCGCATTGTTCGGTGCCGTGAAGCCGTTGTCGCGGCCCCAGGCCTGTGCTGTTACCACAGTGCCCGGGACTTGCAGGTAAGGCGCGGGCGTCCCACCGAGTCCACCGACTGCAAACACGTTGAAGTCGAGCGCGTAGACGCCCGAGCAATTGTTGGGCGGGGCACTGCCGGCCGAGTTCATCGGTGTCGAGCGCTTCAGCGGCAGGTTCACGCAGCGCAGGCCGCCGACGAACGGCGCCGCGGCCTGGCCTGCGTTGGAGTAGAGATACAGTCCGGGCTTGTTGTTGATGACGTTGCTGGCTGCGACCGTGAAGCCAAAGCCCGCCGTGGCGCTCGAAGTTCCGCTCGAACCAATCGTCGGCGTGCAACCGAGCGAGTTGATCTTCGCCGTGCAATACACGATCGGCGGCGGCGGCGGGAATCCGTTTGTCAGGCCGAAGTCGTCCCAATAGTCCTTGCCCGAAGGAGTCGTCGTGGCCGGGAAGTGATACAGATCGACGGCGCCGATGTTCAGCGCGCCGCTGCCGCCTCCGAACACGCCGCCGGTCCAACTGTAGGGCGCATGGATCGAGGTCCCGTTGTAGAAGACCTCGACAAGGTTCGCGGTCAAGTCGATCTGCGCGCGCAGTTCGACCCAGGTGTTGAGTACGAGCGGTCCTTGGGCAGCGGGTCCAGTGCCGACATACCCCGTATAAGTCCCTGCGGCCGGATTGAGATCCACTTCGACCGACCAGTCGAAGGGGCCGAGGTCCGAATACGTGTTGAGCAGGATGAAGGCGCAGCGGTCCGCGCTCCCGCTCGGCGTGTACACATACGCCCGCAGCGTCTTCTGCCCGCTGGTGAAGCCCGTGAATTCATGCACGAGGTCACTGGTGTCGCCGCCCACGAAGGCGTTGACGGAAACGGATCTTCCGCTGCGCGCGAAACCAGTCGTGTTGTCCTCGATGATGTTGCTCGCGTTCACTGCACCGGCCCACTGCTTCCATCCGTTTTGCGAAGGAGAGCTGATCACGCTCCCGAGGACGTAGCTGTCGAAGTTGTCCGTGAACGGGGTTTGGGCACTGACTGAGCCGGCCATGCAGCACGCAGCCAAGATGCAGCACAGCGTCGGGTTCAATTCGAATTTCATTTTGATTCCTCTAAGTCCCTTTCCCTGATGATCAGGCAACCAGAGTGGATGCCCAAGAAATGCTTGACCACGCTCCGAACAGCACACGAGCCCCGGAGGGACCTGCCCTCAGTCATCGTACCTGGATATTTGCGTGTGCCCAGGCCTGTGAGCTGAATTAGAAGATCTGAGCCGCCGGCAATGTCAACGAACGCCGCATCGGTGTGTGTTTCCATGGCGAGTTGCCCGCGCTCAGTGTCCACCCGCGGAGCCCTCGGGCGGTGTTTCGACCGTCAAGGCGCGTGATTCGAGTTCGGCGAAGCGTGCCTCCAGCTTTTCCTGCAGCTGCCTCAACTCTGCTGCATGAACTTCCCTGAGAGCCACGAGTTCTTCGTGCAACGCCTTCAACTCGCCCTGCTGCTGCGCCGCCTGGCGATCATTCGCCGCTTTCTGCTTCTCCATTTCATTGAGCAGCATCGAAGCCAAGATGTGGTACTTGACGGTGAACGGCTTGCCGTCCTCGCCGTAGACGACGAGGTCGGGGAAGATCTCGGCGACTTCTTCGGCGATGAGCCCGTACTCCATCGGCACTTCGCTGCCATCGGGCATCGTCTGTTCCTGCTTGTAGCGGAAGCGCACCGGCCGCAGCTTGAGCAGGTTCTCGGTCGCGTCGCCCATGTCGACGATGTCCTTCTTGAAGCGCCGCGACGAGGACACCGTGCCGAGTTGCCCGTTGCTGTCTACGAGGACGGGAATCGCATTGGCAGCCCCGGTCGTCACTCCGCGAATCCCGGCGATGAAGGCGCTTGTATCGGGCTTCTTCCTCATTGATGGTCAGTAAATCCACCTTTTTGAGGACCTCTTTGAGTCGATCCATGGCGATAT
>JAYUOR010000589.1:0-2974 GCA_043760765.1 Planctomycetota bacterium
GCGGTCTTCGACGGAGTTGAAGCCGGTTGGTGGGAAGCGCGCGCCGGCGGTGGCGCGAGCGGTCTCGCTCGCGAGCGATTGTTCGTCGTGGCGCCCAACCCGCTCGCGTGGGAGGCCAGGCTGGACCGCGGAGCGCACCTTGGCGGCCACGTCTTGAACGCCGCGGGCGAACCGGAGCCGAACGTACTCGTGCGCTACGAGACGATCCCCGACGTGATCGTGCGCGCGACGAGCGTGCGCATGTCACTTGAGACCGCGGGCGGCGAAGAGATCAGCGAACACGGCGAGTCCGAGGCCGCGCGCCCGGGTGAATTGCGCGCGCCGTGGGTCGACGTCACGGGAGTGAACGAGGCGGGTTACTTCGAGATCTCGAATCTGCCCGCGGGTCTCGGGCGCCTGCTTGTCTTTTCCGCCGGCGATGTCGATGGACCGGCGCTGCTCGTCGAAGAGGGCGTGCTGGCGGGAGAACGCGACATCCAGCTGAAGTTGAACGCGGTGAACGGCAGCTTGCGTCTCGACCTCCAGTTGCCCAAACCCTGGGGCGGCGAGCAGGTCGAGCTGCGTGCGATCAGCGAAGCCACGGGGCGGGGCAGCTCTTTCCAGCGTGAAGAGCTCGGCTTTCGTTGCGCCAACCTCGCGCCGGGCTGGTATCGCGTCGAAGTGGGCGCGGGTCCGCTCGGCTGGCACGATCTCGGTCGGCAGTACGTCGACGTGGGAGCAGCCGTCGACCTTGGAGTCTTTGCGCCACCGCCGCCTGCGGGAGTGCGCGTTCTTCTGCCGGTGTCACAACCCGAAGGCGCGCCCGAACTCGGCCTGACCTTCTACTTGCGCCGCGCCGATCTCGACGTCCGCGCCGAACAAAGGGCGTTGGATGGAAAGCAGACGGTCTTCATGCCGGCGGGGGAGTACTGGGCGTTCTGGACCGCGCTCGACGGCACGACGCGCCATCGCGCGCTGACTCTGGAAGCGGGCGCCACTGTCGAACTCGACCTGCGCGAGGCGCGTTAGTCGCTGGATGCCGGTCTCAGGGCGCAGCCGCCGATTCGGGAAGCGGTTTTTGTTCGAAGGATCGGGGGCCGCTGAGGCACAACATCGGGGTCCATAGCCCCCGAGGACTCCCTTGCTCACCGTCTCCCACCTGACCAAACGCTACGGCGAGCTGCTCGCTGTGGACGACATTTCCTTTCGCGCACCCGAGGGCGCCATCTTTGGCTTGCTCGGGCCCAACGGCGCGGGCAAGTCGACGACCATCGGTTGC
This sequence comes from Planctomycetota bacterium, assembly GCA_043760765.1. GTDB lineage: Bacteria > Planctomycetota > UBA1135 > UBA1135 > JADJQU01. The sequence continues at coordinate 1,259 of JAYUOR010000589.1, forward strand.
ATCAATGGTCTGCTCAAACCCGGCGCGGGCAATATCTCAGTCGCCGGCTTCGACACGGGCACGCAGACGCGCGAAGCCAAGGCCGCGATGGGCGTCGTGCCCCAGGAACTTGCGCTTTACGAGGACCTGACCGCGCGCGAGAACTTGATGTACTGGGGCGGAGCCTACGGACTGCGCGGAGCACAACTTGCGCAGCGCGCCGACGAACTCTTGCGCCGCATCGGGCTTGCTGATCGGCCCAAGGATCAGGTCAAGAAATTTTCGGGCGGCATGAAGCGCCGGCTCAATTTCGCCTGCGCGCTCTTGCACCGGCCCAAGGTGCTGCTGCTCGATGAACCGACCGTCGGAGTCGATCCGCAGTCGCGCGTGGCCTTGCTCGATCTCGTGCGCGAAGAAGTCCAACTCGGCACCTGCGTCTTGTACACCACGCACTACATGGAAGAAGCCGAGGCGCTTTGCGATCGCGTCGGGATCATCGATCACGGTCACTTGATCGCCCAGGGCACGCTCGCTGAACTGCGCAAACTGCACGGCGAGCGCGATCTTTTGCGCCTGAGCGGCGTCTTCGATCCGGCGCGGCTCGCCGAAGGCCTGCGCGGCCTGAGCGACATCGAGATCGTGCTTTCGACCGCCGAGCAGTTGACGCTGGCCATGGCCAATGCCTCGCAACGCTTGCCGAGCGTGTTCGCCGCGCTGCACGAATGCGGCGTCGACGTGCGCGAAACGACGCTCAAGCAGCCCAATCTCGAGTCGCTGTTCATCAAGTTGACCGGCAAGGAGCTGCGCGAATAGCCGTGGACGCGCGCTTCACGATTCAGTGCGCCGCCAAGGACCTCAAGCGGCGCATGCGCGACCCGATCGCGCTCTTGCTTTGGGTCGGCGTGCCGCTGGTGATAGGCGTCTTGATCGGCACGATTTCCGGCGGCGACGGCCAGGCCCGTCCGCGCGGCCGGCTGCTGTTCGCCGATCTCGACGATTCGTTCGCATCGCGCGCCGTGTCGGCGGCTTTCGCGCAGGGCGAACTCGGCAAGATGTTCGACGTCGAAACCGTCGAGCTCGCCGCCGGCCGTGCGCGCATCCACGACGGCGACGGCTCGGCGCTGATCGTGGTGCCGCTGGGCTTTGGCGACGCGCTGATGCTCGACCAGCCGACGCGCATCGAGGTGGTGAAGAATCCTTCGCGCAAGATCATCCCGCGCATCGCCGAGGAAACGCTCGGACTTGCCGCGGACGCGGCCTTCTACGCGCAACGCATCGCCGGCGATCGGCTGCGCGGTTCCATCGAGACGATCGTCAAAGGACCGCCCGCGGGGCAAAAAGTCATGTCGGCGGTGTTCATCGCAGGATTTTCGATCGAGATCAACAACACGGTCGAGCGACTGGCGCGCTACCTCGATCCGCTGGTGATCGAGGTCGTCAAGGAAGCCGAACCGCCGGGGCCGAAGGAACCGCCGACGAATTTCGCGCTGCTCTTCTTCCCTTCGATGCTGTTCCTTTCGCTGATGTTCATGGCCCAGGGGCTGTCGGAAGACTTGTGGCGCGAAAAGTCCCTGGGCACGCTGATGCGCGCGAGCAGCACTCCCGGCGGACTCGGCGATTTGCTGCGCGGAAAATTCCTGTGCACTGCGACTTTGATCGGCGCCGTTGCGACCTGTGGATTGATCTACGCCGCGGCGCGCTTCGATTTGGCGTGGTCGCGCTTGCCGCTGGGGCTCG
>JAYUOR010000590.1:0-2966 GCA_043760765.1 Planctomycetota bacterium
GAAGCCCCAGGCGCTGCTCTCCAAGGAACACTCCAAGGTGCCCGGCGTCGACGGACAGAAGATGAGCAAGAGCTACGGCAACTCGATCTGGATCTTCGAAAGGGGCAAGCCGTTGTCGAAAGCCGTCGGACGGATCACGACGGATTCCCGCGCGCCAGAAGAACCCAAGGATCCGGCGGGGGTGCTGCTGCTCGACTTTTTACGCCTCTTCCTCGACGAGAAGGAATTCTTGGAGTGGAGCGAACGCGTGCGACAAGGTGGCAGCGGCGCGCCGGGGTACGGACATCTCAAACAACGCTTGATTCAAGCCATGGAAGGGCGTTTTGCACCTGCGCGCGCACGGCGCGAAGCGCTGCTGCGCGATCCGGCGGAAGTCGATCGGCTCCTCGAACGCGGCGCGCAAAAAGCTCGCCCGCGCGCCGTGGTGGTCCGCGACCGCGCCTTCAAGGCCTGCGGACTGCGCTGAACAGAAAAGCACCAAAATGAAGACGCGAAATTATTCACTGGCCTGCCTCCTCGCACTGCCGTTGTGCTTCGCCGGCGCGCTCGCTTGCACCACGACCGAACCCGCGGCGTCGCCTGAGCGCACGGCGGAAGCCAAGGCCGAAGCCGCGCGCCTATGGACCAGCATGATCAGGGGCTTGGAGTTCCTATCCCTTCAGCTGCACGATCGGTGTCAGCGCGGGCGCGAGTTCTACCGGCAGGTGCGACACGACGCGTTTGTGGAAACTATCCGGCGAGCACGTTGGCAGACGCTGTCCATAGGACTTAATCGCACCGCGCACATGGTTGATCAGCCCGGTGCGCGATGCGACCGCGACGTCGCGCGCTCGGCCCACCGCCAAGTCGGCTTGGCACTGCGCGGAGCGGTGCTGCACAGGCGAGAGCAAGTGCGGATCGGCGCGACCAAGTCGTGCGAGCAACTCGGCGTCCGTGCGATCGTTCTTGCGCTCGTTGCGTGTGATCAACTGCACACTGCGCGGGTTGGCGACGATCACCTCAAGCCCGGCGCTTTGTGCAAGGCGGCTCACCCAGGGCGACTGGCCGCCGACTTCCAAGACCAGGCGCGCCGGAGCGACGCGCGCAAACAACGCCGTCAGGTCCTTCGGCGACATCGCGACCTTGCCTTGCTCGTGCGCTCGACCGCCCGCGTCGAGCACGCAGAAGTGTGAGTGACGGTCGCCCAGATCCAGCCCGACTGTGATCGGGATCGGCGCTGCCGCCGTCAACGGAAGCGGCGTCGTAGACGATTCCTGCGAGGATTTCTTCGTCGCGCTCGTCTTCAGCGCTCGGGCAGTGGTCGGAACGGCAGTCGTCGTAGTAGATTGCTTCATGGTCGGCCTCCTTGTGGTTTGGGGTTGCAACACATCCCCTTCCGACCACTGAGGCAGCTTTCAGCTCGACCTCGCGTGGAGGCCGGCCTTCTCATCCCATCTATCCGTATCTCTGGCAGCAAGATGGCGTCCTCACGCCTCGTCGCGCTGAGGCGCGGTCGCGTGCCGCCCCCGGGGATCGGATCTGGGACTCTGAAGTCGGATCCTCCCCACCATGACCGAAGCACTTTCCACGGCATCTAGCTCGATCGCGAGGCCCCTGCTTCGATCCATGCTCGGTGCGTTCGGCATCGGACTCCTCTTGTGGACGCCAGTTGCCGCGATCGTGCATGCGACCTGGCCTTCGGACCCGAATCCGGCCGCGCACCGCACGGCCTCGATCGAAACCGATCCTTTGCCGGTTGACGACGCTGCACTGGTTGCCTGGCTCGGGGCGAATCATGTCCCCAATGCCAGCGTCGATCGGCTGACGATGTCGGGCAAAATCTGGGTGCGCGTCAGCTACCGCAGCGACGAAGAAGTGGAACCGCCTTGGCGAGATCTCGGCTATGCGGAGCCCAAATTGGTAATGGGCACAAAGCTACCGGCGACGCCGGGGCTTGGCCCGAGCTACTTCCTACTCTTGCTGGCGGCCTGCACGAACCTCGGATTTCTGGTGATGGGTTGGGATTGGGCTCGCGTTGCAAAGCCGTTCGCTTCCACCGTACGATTTTCCGACCTGTGGCTCGCCGCCGCGATGGCGAGCGTAGTCATCGGACTCGCGTGGCTGTTGAGCGGGGTGCCGTACGTCGGTGATCGACTGGAGGGTGTACTCGCCTGGACGGCCTTCTGGCCGCCGGGAATGCGCATCAGCACGGTGATTGCCATGACCCTTCTGGTGCCGCTTTCCCAAGAGCTCTTCTTCCGCGGCCGCCTATTTTCTGTCGTTAGCCCCGCGGGCACGGTTCGTTGCCTGGTCGCGACCAGCGGCCTTTATGCTGCCTGCCAACTGTGGCTCGGCGCTTTCCTGCCTGCGTTCTGCCTGGGCCTCACGCTGGGGTGGTTGCGGCAGCGGACCGGCAAAATCTGGGCGCCGCTGATCGCCAACTTCCTGTTCCACGCTGTGGCGGTGACGCTGCCGCTAGTCCCGACGGTCAGCTACACCGAATTCCTGCGTTCTTTGGTGAGAGGCGCTGCCAGGTGACTGTGACGATGAACTGAATGCCGGCCAGTTGCCGGGAGGGTGACCACCGACAGTTTCCGCTGTGGACCTTGGTCGCCCGGCTTCGGAAGTTCCGCGCATTTGAGCCGATTGGGCAGCCTCGCATCTCGGGCTGCCAAGCGAGCCTCCCAATCATCGCAAGCTGACGCGTCAGCGAAGAACTCACCTTCGACGTGTGACATGAGAACCAGATCCTCGCTCTGATTCGCACAAGCCTTGGGTGAACTCTCACCGCATGAAAATCAAGTTTTCGCGGCGTGGGACGGACCGGATCAAGCACAAGATCGGCCAGAGGAACGCCCCGCCGGAACGCGGAAATTTCTGATCACAGCGCGATGTCGTCAGCGATTTGCTCCGCCTCCTGCCCGGCCACTCGATGCACAACGAGGGCACCGCGGGCTTATCGACGAGATGTGTCCCAGTCGCGCTTG